>NZ_JAUBVR010000061.1:0-39009 GCF_036705955.1 Microcoleus sp. A6-C6
GAAGGAAGAAGGAAGAAGGAAGAAGGAAGAAGGAAGAAGGAAGAAGGAAGAAGGAAGAAGGAAGAAGGAAGAAGAAGAAGGAAGAAGGAAGAAGGAACACACAGCAAGCTTTTTCGCAATCCGTATTTTACGTTTAATTAGGTCGATTTACCCAGGACTTATGCAGAAACCCGGTTTCTTAAAAGAAACCGGGTTTTTAAACGAAAAGTTTTACACTTAGTTAGGCTGAGCTACCTAGCCAGCGATTTTCAATAATTCCACATCAAAAATCAGCGTAGCATTAGGAGGAATCACCCCGCCCGCACCGCGAGCACCATAACCGAGTTCAGGGGGAATAATCAACTTGCGGCGTTCTCCAACTTTCATTGTACCGACACCTTCATCCCAGCCCTTAATTACTTGGCCGACACCAATTTTGAACTGAAAAGGAGAATTGCGATCGCGCGAACTATCAAATTTCGTGCCATCCTCCAAAGTGCCAGTGTAGTGCACCACAACCGTCTGACCGGTTTTTGGAGTCGCCCCATCACCCTCTTTCAATTCAACATATTTCAGACCCGAATCTGTGGTGACAGTTTTCTCAGTATTATCAGTCATGTTATTGCCAGCGATAGTAGCTGGTTCCTTTGGTAAATTAGCATCAGCTACTAGCAAGCTATCTTCAGTGAAAGACTTCGCTGAGAGGATCTCAAGCGCAGCATCGGTTACAGGATTATTCAATTCGGAAGCCACTGCTGTGGATACATAACCGCTCATTTGAGCGACTATCAAAAACACAAAGCAAACCACCACTACCCCCAAGCTGACCAGAATTCCTCGCAAAATTAATCCTCCTGATACTTTTAACGGCGATCTCTCAGATATCTAAGACATCTTGTACAACCAGAACTACAAAATTTTATCTGAACTTTTCCGCCAAAAGATGGCGGCTGCCAGTTAATTTTAAAGGCAAAAGAAAGTATGAAGTCAGAATGTTTGTAATTCTACCTTTTGCTTTCTACATAAGTGCCTGATTGAGCCTTCTGCGTTCGGGTGACAATTTTATCACACGATAGTAGCAAGCGTGCGATCGGGCGGAGCGAAGCCATCAAAGAGGATCGCACTCAGCGCCAGTTACGGTTTTCCAAATCCCGCATCTGACGTTCGAGACGATCGAGCCTTCCGCGCAACTCATCCATTTCGGACTGTCGGGGAACGCCCATATCTTGCAGCATATTTCGGAGTTGGCGCTGCAACTGCGTATCCCAATTGCCCTGCTCGGACTTGAGATGTTCAGTCACGTCATCGACAAAGGTTTTGGCTTGTTCGGGATTGATTTTGCCATCTTTGACCCATTGCTCGCTGGCTTCCTGCAATTTCTCCGCCACCAGGGAGGTAGTACCAATGCCCAGCATTACCAGTTGTTTGAGTAAGTTGCTATTGTTATCCATAGATTTTTCCTACTGTTTGCCCCAAAATACCCGATCGGCTCAGGTCGCCTGCGGTCGCTGCGAAACCCTTTGTACAATTTAAGTTACATCAGCGCTGACCTACCTTTCTATTTTGGAGCATCCAGCGGCCTGCTGGCGAGTCTAACTCGCCAATGGGCGTTCGGAAAACCCGCTAAGAAGCCTGCCGACAAAATTACCCAATCACCGTGCTGTCTAATGCCTGAGTGTCCCCGCTGTCACCAACCTGTAGACTCCCGATCGATCGCCTGTGGGCACTGCAAAACCCCTCTCAAAGCTTTCGGTCATCCGGGTATCCCGCTTTATCGATCGGCATCCGCAGAATTTTTGTGCAATACCTGTATTTACCACGAAGACGACACCTGCAACTACCCGCAGCGTCCCCTCGCCAAAGAATGTACGCTTTATCACGACAAAGCCGAGCCACTTGTGCCACAGACTACCAATTACATCAGTGGCGGCCTGCCACAATCAATCAAAAATTGGTGTCAGCGAAATCTCGTTTGGTTGGCTTTATTTGGTTTAATTATTATTAGCATTGCCCTATCCATTTGATATAATTGTACCAAGTCTAGAATAGATACACACAAAATTTAGTAACAGGATTGAAAGCCTGTATTGCTTGTCCCCAAAATAGATTATACCTGCGGATGACAATCTAAAATCGATAGATTGTATCTGCGGTTAACAATCTAAAATCGGAAATCTAAAATCGGAAATCGGAAATCCCATGACTTCTACAATCATCCCAGATTTACAAAAACCTCTTCCCGATCACACCCAATTACCAGAGTCAGACGGAACATTTGTGAAGAACTTTCAAGAACATCCCCAGAGCATAATTCTCACAGATTCGATCGGGCCAATTTTGGAGCAGAGACATCCTGACGGACGATATGCGATCGGTCAAGACTGCGGCATCTACTGGCGAGAAACCGAACCCGCAGAAAAGGGTGCAGAAGCCCCGGACTGGTTCTATGTTCCCGGCGTACCAGCGAAAGTAAACGGTCAAACTCGCCGCTCCTACGTCCTATGGAAAGAGCATTTAGCTCCGTTAATTGCGATCGAATTTGCCTCCGGCAACGGCTCTGAGGAAAGAGACAAAACTCCTTTGTACAATGAAGCTGGAGAAGTACAAAACCCTGGCAAGTTCTGGGTTTATGAGCGCATCATCCACATACTTTTCTACGGCATTTTCGAGATAAAAACTAACAAGTTAGAAGTTTATCACTTGGCAGATGGCTGCTATCAAGAAATAGCTCCCAACGAGCGCGGGCATTATCCGATTGGGCCTTTAGGAGTGGAGTTGGGATTGTGGGAAGGCAGCTATCAGAATCAAACACAAATCTGGTTGCGGTGGTGGGATTTGGATGGTAATTTGCTGCTGATTGGTTCGGAGCGAGCTGAAGTTGAAAAACACCGGGCAGAGCAAGCTGAGACTCAGTTAGAGCAAGTTGAGACTCAGTTAGAGCAAGTTGAGACTCAGTTAGAACAGGAGCGGCTGGAAAAACAGCGATTGCTCGATCGACTCAGAGCAGCAGGAATCGACCCTGACAATGTATAAAAATCGATCTCAATGCTGGGAAATCCGGTTTCTGTAGAAGCAGTGTGCCCTACGCAAACCGGGTTTTTTGATTGAAAAGTGCGATCGTACAAATAGACCTCTTGCAAAAATAGGTAGGAACGGGCAAGATGCCCGTTCCACAGAAAAAAATATTTTTGTGGCACGGGCATCTTGCCCGTGCCAAAATTTGATTAAAAGGACTTTTGCAAGAGATCTAATCAATATCCTGGTAAACAGAGGCGAATCCAGCTAAACTCGCCTCACAGCGGATTAATGCCTATTCGCCCGGAATATCAATAACTTTTCGCTTCCGGCGGACGATCAGAACGCTCACCACCTCACCAGACTTTGCTCCTCGCTGCAAGCGACTCCAATCACCGGCTTTAGCAAATCCCAATTGGTGCAAGGTACTGATAGTTTGCAAAACTCCATCGCGGGAACCTGTCACCGCTACCCGCAATATCTCTTGTTCTGCCACTGCTGAGCCGTCATTCGGACGATCGGAGTCGTCAGAATTAGGTAAAAACTCTTGTGCCATGATATTTTCTCTTTGTTTTTGGGCTAGAAAAACCCAAAAACCCAGCCGCCCCGCACATCAACACCGAGCAGGGCGGCTACAGAGAATGCTAAAATTCTCGATTAGCCTCCAGACTGCGTTATCAGTTTGGCGGTTAGCTGTCCATTGCTGCTGGTAACAGCTTTGGGCAGTGCAACTAGATTTTCGGGCCGCCGGGTGCTTCCTTTAAGCAAAGCAACCCATACCACAGAGCATATCCACATTGTGTCGCAGCCGTCAAGATGTTACTTAAAAAGATAAATTAAACTTTTTTTAAATGAATTACGTATTTGGCATCGACGGCGGCGGGACTAAAACTATCTGCATCTTAATGGACGAAAATAGCGTTGTTTTGGGACGTGGCGAAGCAGGGCCGTCAAATTATCAAACGCTGGGAATTGAGAAAGCCAAAGAATCAATTCAATTGGCGATCGAACGAGCAGTTATATCTGCTAAAATAGAGCCAAATGTCAATCTCAACATAGAAGCAATTTGTCTGGGACTAGCAGGCGTGGCGCGTCCCAAAGATCTTGAAATAGTGCAGTTGATAGTGCAGAATTTGCAGTTGACGAATACTTTGCCAATAACCCGATCGCTCTTACCGAGAAATATCGTAATTTGCAGCGATTGCGCGATCGCACTTGTTGGCGGCACAGGCCATTCAGTAGGTATCGCGGTTATTGCTGGAACTGGTTCGATTATTTTCGGGCAGAACCGTCAAGGCAAAACTAAACGAGTCGGCGGTTGGGGATATATTTTAGGCGATGAAGGTAGCGGATATGACATCGCCGTTGGTGGTTTGCAAGCTGCTTTGAAGTTCTACGATGGACGCGGAGAGTTTACCGCGCTGGCGGAAAAATTTCAAACGCATTTAGGCTTAAATCACCTAGAAGAATTGGTAGATGTCGTTTACAGGCGCGGTTGGGGAGTGAAAGAGATTGCAGCTTTAGCGCCGATTGTCGATCGAGCCGCAGCATTGGGCGATCGTGTCGCTGACGGCATTATTGAGCGTGCTGTGGCAGAATTGACATTTTCCACAAAAACAGCCATTTCAGCGCTATTTAGACCAACAGAAGAATTTGAAATTGTTATGATCGGAGGTGTGTGGGGTGGCGAGGCTAATTTTCGGGGTAGGTTTGAAAGTGCCATAAGTGCGATCGCCCCGAATGCTAAGGTAATTTTGCCCCGATCCGAACCAGCTTTCGGTGCTGGATTGTTAGCCTTAAACGCTCTCAAAAATTAAGAAGACCGGGCGGTTTCAACCGTACGTCCCATCTTATCTTGAGTCCGCGGAGGCGGACATTGTTTGTGTAGACGCGGTTTCAACCACCGTCTTGATTGTTTATCTACCTTATCTTCCCGATCGCCCCAATCCGGTCGATTTTCGAGATTTTGCCAAAATTTAAAATTCTTGATTATCTACCTTATCTTCCCAACTTGCAGAATTCCCACCTGCCATCATTAAAACATCACATGAATCCGAAACCACAAACAGATTTAGCAGTAGTACATTCCTAAGTAAAACAAAACCAAAGCAAGGAGACAAATTATATGATTACTTCTCAAACATGGCGTTCAGCAACAGCAGCAATCCTCGCAGCGGGCATTACAGTTGCAACCAGCGCGCCGCTGGTGGTAGCTACTCCGGCCGAAGCTCAACAACGAATTTCACAATTTGATAGCATCCGAATTCCATCGGGTACTGTAATTCAAGTGAGCTACGAAAAAAACAAAATTGTTGTCACCCCCGATGAAACTTCACCTTTAACATTAACAGTAGCGCGAGATATCCGCACAGATCAAGGAAGAGTATTAATCCCCGCGGGTAGCCAGATTGTCGGGGAATTGCGACCTGTTAGAAGGGGCAATCAAAGGGGTACTCAATTTGTTGCCAGCGAGTTAATTGTCAGCCGCCGCCAACGCTATCGGATTGATGGCTATTCGGGAATTATTACCAGAACCGAAAGAGTTCAAAAAGGTGCTGGAACAGGTTCAGTCGCGCAAGGTGCAGCATTGGGCGCGGCAGCAGCAGCAGCGCTAGCAGGCATTACCGGCGACAAAGCAATCGCCACTGAAGAAGTATTGGGCGGCGCTGGAATCGGCGCATTAGCCGGAGTATTGTTGGGGCGGCGCAGCGTTGACGTGATCGTGATTCGCCCGGAACAAGATTTGGCAGTGAGATTGCGATCGGACATCGTGCTGCGGTAATATTGGAATCTTCCGATTAATTATTTGCAGTAAAACATTGTCGATCGCTAACTTGTGGTCTCCCGATAATTGGCTAGGCATACTATTAAGGTTGTGTCTGGCCATGTTTGTTGGCGGAATGATTGGATGGGAGCGCCAACTCAGACACAAACCAGCGGGTTTGAGAACTCATATGCTCGTAAGTATGGGCTCGGCACTGTTTGTTTTAATACCGTTGGCAATAGGTAAAAATGAAAACGAACGAGATGCTATAGAGCGCGTAATTCAAGGCATTGCTGCCGGAGTTGGATTTTTGGGAGGTGGAGAAATCCTGCGGGAATGTCAGCAGGAAGTAGGCAAACCAGAAGTTCACGGGCTTACCTCTGCCGCCGCTATTTGGGTATCAGCAGCCTTAGGAACGGCGGCAGGATGCGGGTTGTGGCAACTTTCATTAATTGGCGCTTTCATGTCGCTGTTTGTTTTGAGAGTAATTAAAGAGTTGGAGCGTCGGAGTCGTCGGAAATAGTTTCAGTTAAAATCGCGTGGCAATCGGACTCTTTGGCAGCAGTTGAAACTGACAGATATAGCCTTTCTCAGAAAGATCAGGTACGCGAACGGCATAGGGCATAGGGCATAGGGCATAGGGCATAGGGCATAGGGCATAGGGCATAGGGCATAGGGCATAAGGCATAGAGCATACCTCACCACGCTTGAGAACCGCTATAAGAATTAGCAGAAACCTAATTTATAATATTATTTGGTTTTTGGGCAGAATCAATGTCTATCCAGCCCAAAAACTGAATAAACAGGATTAGTTTTTATCATAAATGTTGGACAATTTTATCGATTCCAAAGACTCTTGCCGCACGCGACCCGCCATCGCAGCTAGCTGCAAACTCATAAAAGCATTCAAATCTTCCAAATCACATTTGGCTGAGGAAAAACTCTGCTGCATTTCATTTTCTGCTTCCAAACTCAGATATCCAGCGGCAATAGCTTGTTGTACAACTTCACGAATCAGCATGATCAAAATGTTCCTTACTAAAATTCCAGGTGTCAAAAGCTAAATAATTACTAACAGGAAGTTTCCGAGGCTGTCTCGCCAAACATTTCAAATTGTTTGAGCTCGCGAGACTCTTGTTTTACCAAGCCCGACATGGCTGCTAGTTGCAAATTCATAAAAGCATTTAAGTCTTCCAAGTCATACTTGGTGGTAGTTAACATCCGCCGCAGTTGATTTTCGGCTTCAAGAGTTAAATAACCTAGGCTCAGAGCTTGTTGAGCGAGATCGCGAATCAGTACCATAACACTTCCCAGTTTTATTTGTTGAATAGCCTCAGTATCAACGGTTTTCACTGACTCCGCAGTGACGGCTATTGCTCAATTTGTGTGACATTTTTAATGGCCGGCCGTGACAGCCGGACTCCCAAACTGTGACTAAGTGTTTGTACGGGTGTGACGGAGATCACGCGGGGGAGTGGAAGAGGGGGAAATGGGGAGTGGAAGAGGGGGAAATGGGGAGTGCGGGAGATGGAAAAATATTCCCTCTTCCGTCTTCCCTCTTCCTTCTTCCTTCTTCCTTCAGAAGCCTTCTACCTTCAGAAGACGCTCACCGTCTATAATCATCAAGTTAAATATTTACGGCAAGACCTATGGAAGCAGCACATAAAGATTTGTTACAACAAATAGCCAGATTATCGGAAACTTATGGTAATTTAGCCGATCGACTATCCCAAGCAGCCAAACAACTGCAAGACTCCGGCCTTCCTCTCTCCGACAGCTTACTGCAAGAAGTCGCCACCTACAGCCGAAACTTTGCAGAAGTCCAAAAACAAGCTCTCCAACTCAATAAATCTGCCCTCACCCCAGGGGAAATTACTTCCCTCAAAGACATTCAAAACTTAGTCGAGAGTGCCGCAGCTTCCGTAGGTAAAGCAGAAATTCGCGACGCGGCTTTGAAAGTGCTCGATCGAGTATTGGCGATCGCCCACCGTGAACAAAACGACTTCGCGCCCTTACAATCAGTTCATGGCAAAGCCCGCGAACTGCACCGCGCCATCTCGGAATCAGCCCCAACTCAACTGCATTCCGACGCAGAATCCTTAATCAGCGGCAAACACCCAGTTGCAGCAGTGCTCGCACTGGTGGAACAGCAAGACAAACTAGATGATGAACAATGGGTTATCCTCGAAGAAACAGTCAGCGCCGCTTTTGGCAAACAAATAGCCGTCGCCATTTCCAGAGGCAAATTAACCATTACTGAGATGGTAAAAGCAGCACCGGCTAAAGTCGAACCCGCATTTAAAACAGCGCCCGAACCCAAAATCAGCGCCGAACCCTTGCCTGAAGTGATTATCATCCCGTCGGGAAATGTCGCGCCGAAACAAGTTACAGTTGCACCACAAATCCAAATTTTGGAATCCCCCGCCGCGACGGCCCCCATGCACGAGGTGATTATTGTTCCTAGCGTGGAAGTACCTAAATCCCTGCAAACAACCGGCTCCGGCAACATTGTCTTTGGGGCACCTCGCGACATTCAACAAGCGCCTGTAGAGGGCGGTTTGGGATTGAAAGTGTTGGCGCATATTCAAGGAATTGGCGATCGAACTTTCGGTGCTCAAGAATACGCCGGCACTAAAGCTCAAGGGCGGCGCGTCGAAGGATTTCTGATTAATATCGAGCCACCAATTGCCGGCTTAACAGTCGAGTACATGGCTCACGTCGAAGGTGTTGGCGATACTCCTTGGATTAGCGAAGGGGAATTAGCGGGTTTTCGGGGTCAAGCGAAACGAATTGAAGGATTTGCCGTGCGGTTGAGCGGGCCGCAAGCTGATAAGTATGACGTATTTTATAGCGCTCACATTCAGAATATCGGCGACACCGATGTGTCCTCCAACGGCGATTATTGCGGCACTCGCGGCAAAGGTTTGAGAATTGAGGGCATCAAAGTTTGGATCGCGCCGTCTGCGAGTTCTCAAGTTGCGGCGCCTGTGGGTTTAAAAGTGTTGGCGCATATTCAAGGAATTGGCGATCGCACTTTTAGCGATAAAGAATACGCCGGTACAAAAGCTCAAGGCCGCCGCGTCGAAGGATTTCAAATTAAAATAGATCCTCCGACTGCCGGTTTAAATTTGCAGTACATGGCTCACGTTGAAGGAGTTGGCGATACTCCTTGGATCTCGGAAGGGGATATCGCCGGTTTCCGGGGTAAAGCTAAGCGAATTGAAGGATTTGCTGCGCGGCTGACTGGCCCACAAGCTGATAAGTACGATGTATCTTACACCGCTCATATTCAAAATGTGGGCGATACTCCTGTTACTTCTAACGGTCAATATTGCGGCACTCGCGGCAAAGGTTTGAGGGTTGAAGGGATGACGGTTTGGGTTGAGCCGAAAGCGTAAAAACTTAGGTTTATTGTTATCCAAGAAATTTGAGAAGCCAGGTTTATTCCTGAATTTTTGGTACTAACCGAACTTTGTCGCAGAAACCCGGTTTTTTGCCACCCAACGACTCTGAGAAACCGGGTTTCTTCCTATATTGTTGGTACTCCACCGAATTTGTTGGAGAAACCCGGTTTCTGGGCACCCACGACTCTGAGAAACCGGGTTTCTTCCTATATTGTTGTTACTCCACCAAATTTGTCGTAGAAACCCGGTTTCTGGGCACCCAACGAATTTCAGAAGCCTGGTTTAGCAGGCAGTTAATAACGTCGCAAAATTTACCCTCGGCTGCGGAAAACACCGACATCGAATCGATCGACAATAAATCGCAAATAATAGGACTCGACTTGTGAAATCGATATTTTTACTGTGGCTGCATCCTATGTAATTATACGGTTGCGAAACGGTAGACGCTAGGCATAGAATGTATTTGTAGGCTGAATATGTGTGAGTTGACAGGAGGGTAAAATTTGAGTTAGCCTCGGTTGGTAGAATAAAAATTTATTTACAGTAAAAAACACAACATTCAGATGCTGGCGATCGCGCTTTTGCCTGAATGGTTAATTAAAAGAAGTCTTAAAAATTCCGTTACACTTGTTCCTAAGTTTTTAGTTCAATACTCGCAGGTAAGTATGTCTTTGCCAGCAGCCGACCGTCCCCAATCTGTAGCAACTGATAGCGAATGTTCCTATCAACTTTCACCGATCCAGCAGGGGATGTTGTTCGAGGGCCTTTCGGGCCAACAGTCAGGGGTAGATATCGAACAGGTACTGTGCACCCTGGGCGAAGAATTGAATGTTTCAGTTTTTGTGCAAGCTTGGCGCCAAAGTGTCGATCGATATCCAGTTTTGAGAACGAGTTTTAGTTGGTTGGATCGAGAGGTGCCGGTGCAAACTGTACACCAACAAGTCGAAGTGCCAATTGTTGAGGAAGACTGGCGCAGTTTATCGGAGGGCGATCGCGCCCGCCAACTCGCAACCTTTTTGCAAGCCGATCGCCTGCAAGGATTTGACCTAACTCAACCGCCGCTGATGCGTTTGGCTTTGTTCCGAGTTGCGGAAACCAAATACAAACTCATCTGGACTTATCACCATATTTTGCTTGACAGTACCTCGGCAATAACTGTTTTGCAAGCAGTTTTTACCTTGTACGAAGCCCTGACTGGCGATCGGCAATTAGAATTAACAGCGCCAAATGGCGATCGAGCTCGCAGCGATCGGATGCAGCCAGATATCTCGAAAACAGAAGAATTTTGGAGGCAATACTTAAGCGGTTTTTGCGATCGTACCCCTTTGGTTGGCGGTGTTTCCCCGGTAGGGAAGATAGCAAACCCGCAAGAAAATTTACCCTCACCAGAAATCAGGCTTTCTAGCAGTGTTACCGCAGCTTTAAACTCTCTAATTCAAAAACAACAATTAACCCTGAATACCCTGCTGCAAGGAGTCTGGGCTTTACTCTTGAGCCGCTGTTCCGGTTCGGAAGATGTAGTATTTGGATCTATTTGCAACAGTCGATCGCCAAATATAGAAAAAATAGAACCAGCAGTAGGGTTGTTCATCAATACTTTGCCACTGAGAGTAATTGTCACGCCAGAAATGCCAGCGATCGATTGGCTGAAACAACTGCAAAATCAATGGAATGCGCTGCAAGAATACAGTAACGTACCGCTGGCAAAAACTCAAGAATGGAGCGAAATCTCCCGCAGCAGCGCTTTATTTGAAAGCTTGCTAGTAGTTGAAAAATACCAATTCAATTCTGCCTTCCAATCTCTAGGCGGTAACTGGAAAAATCGCGAATTTCAGGTTTTTGAACAGACGAGTTTTCCCCTAACAGTTTATGGATACGGGGGAGACGAATTGCTGCTGAAAATTGCGGGCGATCGCCAGCGGTTCGATGATAACGCCCTTAGCCGAATGTTGGGACACCTGCAAACTTTGCTCGAAAGTATCGCCGCGAATCCCCAGCAGAAAATCAGCAAATTGTCAATGCTGACAGCAGCCGAAATTGCTCAATTGCAGGCCTGGAATCAAACTGAGGCAAATTATCCCGACGACAAATGCGTTCACCAATTATTTGAAGCGCAAGTCGATCGATCGCCCGATGCCATTGCCGCCGTTTTTCCCCACAATTCCCAACAGCAGCTTACCTATCGCGAACTCAATTCGCGATCGAATCAACTAGCCCATTACTTGCAGGAATTAGGAGTCGGGCCCGATGTTTTAGTCGCGATTTGCATGGAACGTTCCTTAGAAATTGCGATCGCCGTTTTAGGCATTCTCAAAACAGGCGCAGCTTACGTGCCGATCGATCCAGCTTATCCCAAAGAAAGGCTGACTTTCATGTTAGCCGACACCAAAACTCCCGTTATACTCACACAATCTCACTTAGTTTCTGGCTTGCCAGAACATCAAGCCCGCACCGTTTGTTTGGACGCAAACTGGCAAGAAATCGCCAATTATAGCACCGAAAACCCCGCCAGCACCGTATCTCCCGACAACTTAACCTATACAATATATACATCCGGTTCCACAGGCAAACCCAAAGGAGTTCTCCTCCCGCACCGCGCCCTAGTCAACCTAATTGCGTGGCAACTGCAAAACTCCACCTTGGAAGACGCAGCCAAAACCCTGCAATTTGCTTCCCTCAGCTTCGATGTCTCATTTCAAGAAATGTTTTGTACTTGGTGTGCGGGCGGCACCCTCGTTTTCATCACCGAAGAAATGCGGCGAGATCCACGGAGTTTGTTGCAGCTAATCGACACAGAAAAGATTCAAAGACTATTTCTCCCTTTCATCGCCTTGCAACACTTAGCCGAAGCCGCCGATAGCTATCAGCTAGTACCAAAATCGCTGCGCGAAGTAGTCACCGCCGGCGAACAGTTGCAAGTCAACCGTTACATAGTCAGTTTCTTTCAGCAGCTAGAAAATTGCACCCTGCACAATCAATACGGCCCCTCGGAGAGCCACGTTGTCACAGCTTATACCCTCAGCGGCCCGCCGGAAAATTGGCCCGCACTGCCTCCGATCGGCCGCCCTGTTGCCAATACGGAAATATATTTGTTACACATGAATGGTGAGCCTGTACCTTTAGGAGTAGCGGGTGAACTGTACATCGGGGGGATCTGTTTAGCACGCGGCTACCTCAACCGCCCGGACTTGACTGCTGAAAAATTTATTCCTAATCCTTTTAAATACAATGAAGTAAGCGCGATCGAGGATGAAGAAGATCGCCTTTACAAAACAGGAGATTTAGCTCGCTACCTGCCCGACGGTAACATCGAGTACATCGGGCGGATTGACGGCCAAGTCAAAATTCGCGGCTTCCGCATAGAGTTGGGAGAAATTGAAACCGCACTAGCAAAACATCGGGCCGTCAAACAAGCTGTAGTGCTAGCGCGGGAAGACACACCGGGGGACAAACGATTGGTGGCTTATTTAGCAGTCAATTCAGAAGAGCAACTGGCAATTGCCGACCTCCGCGCCTACTTGCAAGGGCAACTCCCCGATTACATGGTGCCTGCGATTTTTATGACTGTGGAGGCGATGCCGAAGACTCCCAGCGGCAAAATTGACCGCCGCGCCTTACCAGCACCTGACTCGCAGCGACAAGAACTGTCGCAGGGTTACGCGGCACCGCAGAGCGAGTTGGAGAAAGTGCTAGCGGGCATTTGGTCTAAGTTGCTGAAGTTCGATCGCGTGGGGATTCATGACAATTTCTTCGAGATTGGAGGCAATTCTCTGATGACTCTGCAAATTGCCCTCCAAGTACGGGCTCTACTACAAAAAGACTTGCCAGTTGTGAAATTGTTCCAGCATCCGACGATCGCCCAATTGGCCAATTATTTAAACCAAGGAGAAAGTACGAAGCAGTCTAGTAACAAATTTCAAGATAGGGCCGATCGACAAAAAGCTGCTTTTGGTCGCTCGAAGCAATCTACTAAAAGAGGCTAAATCGAAGGAAGAAGGAATAAGGAAGAAGGAAGAAGGAAGAAGGAAGAAGGAGGAAGAAGGAGGAAGAAGGAAAATTTATACAGTAAGTTGTTGATTTATTTTTGTTTGACGTTCGATTAAATTGATTTTACTTAACTTAAATTTATGAATGATTCAATCGATTCCGAAGAAAATCAAGAACTTGACGGCATTGCCATTATCGGCATGGCCGGCCGCTTTCCCGGTGCTGCAAGTGTCACTCAACTGTGGCAGAATTTGTGCGGGGGAGTCGAGTCTACAACGTTTTTCAGCGATGCGGAACTAGACCCCAGTGTTGATCCGGCCATCCAACAAGCTCCAAATTACGTCAAAGCTAGAGGAATTATTGACGGTGCCGATCGCTTTGATGCAGCATTTTTCGGTGTCAGTCCCCGCGAAGCCGAAATTACCGACCCGCAGCAGCGGATTTTTTTAGAAATAGCTTGGGCCGCCCTCGAAAATGCAGGCTGCGATCCGAATACTTTTAACGGTTCGATCGGAGTTTATGCCGGTACGGGCAACAATACTTATTTTCCCAACAACATCGCCGGGCGATCGGACATAATTTCCCGCGCCGGCGAGTTTCAGGTGATGGTAGGGAACGAAAAAGACTACATCGCTACCCGCACTTCTTACAAACTGAATCTCAAGGGGCCGAGCGTCAGCGTTCATACCGCTTGCTCTACATCATTAGTTGCAATTTGTCAAGCTTTTTATGCTTTGATGAGCTATCAATGCGATTTAGCTCTCGCCGGCGGGATTTCGATTACAGCTCCCCAAAATAGCGGTTATTTGTATCAAGAAGGGGGGATGTTTTCCAGTGACGGACACTGCAAACCTTTCGACGCCAAGGCTGAAGGAACCGTGTTCGGCAACGCTGCTGGGGCTGTGGTACTCAAGCGTTTGGAAGAGGCGATCGCCGACAGAGATACAATTTATGCGGTAATTCGCGGTGTCGGTTTGAATAACGACGGGGCGGCAAAAGTCAGTTTTGCAGCGCCCAGCGTGGATGGACAAGCAGAGGCGATCGCGATGGCGCAGGCGATGGCTGGCGTAGATCCAGAAACGATATCCTACGTTGAAACCCACGGCACGGCAACACCCCTGGGCGATCCGATCGAAATTGCAGCCTTGACACAAGCCTTTGCTCTCAAAACCACAGCTAAACAATTTTGCGCGATCGGCTCCATCAAAAGCAACTTCGGACACACGATCGCCGCCGCCGGAGTCACGGGGCTGATTAAAACAGCTTTAGCCCTCAAACACCAACAAATACCCGCCACTCTCCACTACGAAACACCGAATCCGGCGATCGACTTTGCCAACAGCCCCTTCTACGTCAACGCCGAACTTGCGGAATGGAAAGCCGGGAAAACGCCCAGAAGAGCCGGAGTAAGTTCCTTTGGAGTCGGCGGTACCAACGCTCACGTTGTGCTCGAAGAAGCGCCGGCACTCACACCGTCAAGCCCTTCTCGCCCCAGACAGTTGCTGCTGCTATCGGCAAAAACAGCATCTGCTTTGGACGCGGCTACCGCCAACTTGCGATCGCACTTCGCCGAAAATCCAGAAATCGATATCGCCGATGCTGCTTACACCTTGCAAACCGGGCGGCAAGCCTTTAATTACCGCCGCTTCGCCGTTTGCAGCGATCGCTCCGATGCTGTGCAGTTACTCGAATCGCTGCCACCGCTACGCACTGCCACCCGCTGCACCGAATCTAGAAATCCGGCGGTAATCTTCATGTTTCCGGGACAAGGGGCGCAATACGTCAATATGGGCTTGAATTTGTACGAATCTGAGCCTTTATTCCGCGAAACAGTCGATCGCTGCGCCGAAATTTTGCAGCCGCATCTAGGCCTAGATTTGCGCCAAGTGCTATATCCCGGTAGCGATGAAACCGCAGCCGCCGAATCTCTCCGCCAAACCTTTTTGACTCAGCCTGCAATATTTACCGTAGAGTACGCGCTGGCTCAACTGTGGCAGAGTTGGGGCGTAACTCCCCAAGGTGCGATCGGGCACAGCATCGGCGAATTTGTCGCGGCAACTATCGCCGGCGTGTTTTCCCTGGAAGATGCGCTGATGCTGGTGGCTGCTAGAGGGCGCTTGATGCAAGATTTACCGGGGGGCTCAATGCTGTCTGTACGGTTGCCGGCGGCGCAAGTCGAAGGGCGCTTGAGTGGGGATTTGGCTGTGGCGGCGGTGAATGCGCCGGAACTTGTGACAATTTCTGGGCCGACAGATGCGATCGCACTTTTTGAACAGCAATTAACCAGCGAAAAGATTGTCTGCAAACACTTGCACACTTCCCACGCTTTCCATTCGCCGATGGTAGATTCGATCGTCGAACCTTTCGCTGAATATGTCAAAAAAGTGCAATTGTCAGCGCCAACTATCCCCTTTGTTTCGACTGTAACTGCTAGTTGGATCACCGCAGAACAAGCAACAGATCCGATGTATTGGGCGCGGCATTTGCGGGCGACAGTGCGTTTTGCTGACGGTATCAAAGAACTTTGGCAAGATCCGAATCGCGTGCTTTTGGAAGTCGGGCCGAGAACAACGGCTGCTACTTTGGCTCGCAAACAATCCAAAGATTTGAAACAGCAAGTTGCTATTTCTTCTCTAACCGATAATCCAGATAACAACGCTGAATGGACTGCTTTGTTGAGTGCCGCCGGACAGCTTTGGCTATGTGGAGTGTCCATCGACTGGCAGAGTTTTTATCAGGAGGAAACGCGCGATCGCATCCCCTTACCAACTTATCCTTTTGAAAGCAAACGCTTCTGGATAGAACCCATGCGGAGAGAGGGGGAGAGTGGGAGAGGGGGAGACGGGGAGATGGGGAGACGGGGAGATGGGGAGACGGGGAGATGGGGAGACGGGGAGATGGGGAGACGGGGAGACGGGGAGAGGGGGAGACGGGGAGACGGGGAGAATTCCCAACGCCCAATCCCCAATGCCCAATCCCCAATGCCCGATGCCCAATCCCCAATGCCCAATGCCCAATCTCCAATTCCCGATTCTCAACTGTCAACTGTCAACTGTCAACTGTCAACTATCAACTCATTACCAATGTCAAATTTACAAGTCGCAACCCAACAACCAGCTCGCAAGGAAAGACTCATTCCCCAAATCAAAAATATCTTAGAAGAAACTTCGGGCGAGGATTTGTCTAGCATTGACGAGGATTTAACTTTTCTAGAAATGGGTTTAGATTCTCTATCTTTGACTCAAGTAGCGCTGAACCTGCAAAAAGAATTTAAGGTTAAAATTACCTTCCGCCAGCTACTAGAAACTTTCCCCAGTCTCGAAACTTTATCTGAATTTATCGACGGCTCTTTGCCGCCGGAAGTTTTGCCCGCAGCAATTCCCGCAGCAATTCCCGCAGCAATTCCCGCAGCAATTCCCGCACCAATTGTCGCACCAATTGTCGCACCAATCGCAGCCAGCGCCCCGGTAAATCTGCCAGCCCCGCAACCTCAAATCTTGCAACCCGTACCATCTAGCAACCTCGAATACTTGATCGGCCAGCAGTTGCAGATTATGTCGCGACACCTAGAATTGTTAGGTGGCGGTGTTCCCGCACAGCCGGCACCGACAGCCCCAACTCAAATGGTGCAGCCCCCCGCACCGGTGCAACATATCCCGCAATCGAGCAATAACGGCAGCACGATCGCCCCAACCGCCCAACCTGCACCATCCGCCGAACCCACCGCCGAGCCCAAAAAAGTATTCGGCGCAGCCGCCCGCATCGACACATCCGATCGCGGTGGCTTAACTCCATCGCAAACAGCATATTTAGAAATATTTGTCAAGCGGTATACGGCGCGAACCCAAAAATCGAAACAGTACACTCAGACTCACCGCCACCACCTCGCAGATCCGCGCGTAGTTTCCGGCTTTAACCGGACGATGAAAGAGTTGGTTTATCCGATCGTGGTGGGGCGATCGTCCGGTTCCAAACTTTGGGATGAAGATGGTAACGAGTATGTCGATTTAACCAACGGTTTCGGGTCGAACTTTTTCGGATATTCGCCTTCATTTATTACAGAAGCGATCGCCGCCCAAATGCAGCGCGGGTATGAAATCGGGCCGCAAACACCGCTAGCAGGGGAAGTCGCCGAACTCGTGTGCGAAATGACCAAGCACGATCGCGTCGCCTTCTGCAATACCGGTTCTGAGGCAGTTCTGGGTGCAATGCGACTCGCCCGCACCGTCACCGGCAACAGTACGATCGTCACCTTTACCGGAGACTATCACGGAATTTTCGACGAAGTAATCGTGCGGGGGACTAAGAAATTGCGATCGCTCCCAGGAGCACCGGGAATTCCCCAATCGGCAGTTGACAATACCCTGATCCTGGACTATGGCGAACCCGAATCCCTGGAAATCCTCAAAGCGCGGGCGGGCGATTTTGCAGCCATCATGGTAGAACCGGTACAAAGCCGCCGCCCCGACTGGCAACCGCGAGAATTCCTCCACGAAGTGCGCCGGATTTGCGATCGAGCCGGTTGCGCCTTCATCATGGACGAAGTGATTACCGGATTCAGAGTAGCACCGGGCGGCGCTCAAGAATATTTCGGCGTACAAGCCGATATCGGTACCTATGGCAAAGTTGTCGGCGGCGGAATGTCGATCGGGGTAATTGCGGGCAAGTCTGCCTGGATGGACGCTTTTGACGGCGGATTTTGGCAATTCGGAGATGACTCGTTCCCCGAAGTTGGCGTTACCTATTTTGCAGGAACTTTTGTCCGCCATCCGCTGACTTTAGCAGCCGCCAAAGCATCCCTCGAATATTTGAAACGGGGCGGGCCTTCATTGCAGCGCGATCTCAATGCCAAAACTGACCAATTAGTTGCAGAATTGAGCGCCATGTTCGATCGCGAGCAAACACCTTTCACGGTTAAAAACTTTGGTTCCCTGTTCAAAATCTCCTACCCGCAAGATTTTTCTCATGGAGAATTGCTCTTCTACTCGCTGCGGGAAAAAGGCATTCACATTTGGGATCACCGCCCGTGTTTCCTGACGCTAGCCCATTCCGACGCAGATATTGCTTTTATCAAGGAAGCATTTAAAAACAGTATTGCCGAATTGCAGTCAGCCGGATTTTTAGCCGGTGGATCTGAGGAAGCTGTGAGGGCGATCGAATTCCACAATCACAGTAATATTAATGGAGGAAAGTCCTCAACTGCTTTCGCCCAAAATGCTCCCGTACCCGGTGCAAAATTAGGGCGAGATCCTAACGGTAATCCCGCTTGGTACGTAGCCGATCCAGAGCGCCCAGGCAAACATTTACAAGTAGGAGATAATTTATCCAATTGATTGTTAAAGTTGGCAATTAAATCCGGCAGGGGCGGGTTCACCAACAATAATTGCCTGAAATCGATCGTCTAAAAAACCCGCCCCCACCAAACGATAAATCTCAATCTACCTGTAAATAATTTTCACATCGGCAATGAATTTCAACTAAACAACACAGGAAAAACCCAAATGCTCCAAACAGCAAAAACTCTTCAAATAGACCGCCGCACAGGCCTGACTCACCAGGAATTTGTCAGCGAGTACCGCAATCCCGGCAAACCAGTTATTTTCACCGATTTATCAAAAAATTGGCCCGCAGCAGCGAAATTTACCCCAGAGTATTTTGAAGACAATTTTGGCGATCGCGAAATAGAAATAGGTGGCAAGATTTACACCCTCACAAAATTGTTCGACTTGCTGAAAAATTCCACCAAAGAAAATCCGGCTCCCTATCCTTTTAAACTCAATGTCCGCAAAGATTTTGCCGATTTAGAGCCTGATGTCTCTCCCCGACCGAGCATTGCCAAACCCGATCGCACCCACAGCAGCTTAATCCCGAAAATGCTGCTCGATAATTTGTACGACTTAGAAATATTCTTTGGCGGCCCAGGGGGAGAATTTCCTTATTTGCATTACGATTTTCTGGGGCTTTACGCATATATCAATCAAATTTACGGGGAAAAAGAATTTACAATTTTTTCGCCGGATCAGCAAAAGTATCTTTACCCAAAACCAGATGCTCCTTGGCTGTCTGAGATTGAAAACCATCACAATCCAGACTTAAAAAAATATCCGCTTTTTGCTGAAGCTACGCCCACAAAAATTATTATCTCTGCGGGTGAAACGCTGTTTATCCCCTGTGGGTGGTATCACACTGCAAGGTCGCTGACTTTAACAATTTCCGTAGCATTTGACCAGCTTTGCGAATCAAATTGGGAATTTTTCACGAACGAATGCTGCATTCCTAGAGGCAAAAATTCCCTCAAAGCCAAGATGATTAAAGCCTATCTAAAAAGTGCAGATGCCGTGCTTAGTGCTCGCGAAAAATTGATGGGGACAGATTAATAAATTAGATTGTAGCTTGCTTCTGCGTAGCAGTACAAAGTGAACCCAACATAACTTCTGATTGAACCACAGAGGGCGCAGAGCAAGCAGAGAAAAAGGAGAGAAATTCATCGTTCCAATGCTTATCGGATTTGATACCCCTATGATTCTCTCTCTCTGCTTACCTCCTCTCTATGCGCCCTCTGCGCCCTCTGCGGTTAAAAAACATTATCTAGATCAGTTATTCTACTGTTAATTAACATCCCATGAAAACAACCGCAGATATACCACCAACACTAACTGCTATAGACTTCGATCCTTTCGCAGGCGGAGAACTTTTTGCTTGCGTACCCCCCACGGAAGCGCAGAAAGAAATCTGGATTGCCGTGCAAATGGGAAATGAGGCAAATTGTGCTTACAACGAATCGATGTGTTTGCGATTGCAAGGAAACCTCGATCTTGAATCTCTGCGATTTTCCATTCAGGAATTAGTGCAGCGACACGATGCGCTGCGGGCAACATTTAGCCCCGACGGATCGACTCTTTGCGTTGCTGCGTCGATCGCCCTCGATATTCCAACGATTGACTTGTCAATTTTGGACGATCGCGATCGCGAATCGAAATTAGCTTATTTGCGCCGCCAAGAAGTCGATCGCCCATTCAACCTAGTCAGCGGGCCGCTGTTTCGCAGTCAAATTATTAAGCTGCAAGAACAGGAACACATCGTTATTATCACCGGTCACCACATTATTTGCGATGGCTGGTCTTGGGGCATCTTATTTCCCGATTTGGGAGCAATTTACTCTGCCAAAAAGCAAGGATTAGCCGCCAATCTTCCCCAACCAGAAAGTTTTACAGAATACGCAATTTTACAAGAAGCACAGTCAACAAGCACCGAAGTTATTGACGCAGAAGACTATTGGTTAAAGCTTTTTTCCGACACAACTCCGGTGGTGGATTTGCCGACAGACAGACCGCGGCCTGCTTTGAGAACTTACAATGGTTCGCGAGAAGATTGGGAACTAAATCCCGATTTAGTTGCTAACCTCAAACGTCTGGGCAAAAAAGCAGGTTGCAGTTTTTTTACAACTCTCTTTGCTGGTTTTGAAGCATTTATGTACCGCTTGTGCGGCCAAGAGGATTTGATTGTCGGAATGCCGTCAGCCGGACAGTTGTTTGGAGGTCAAGAAAAGCTTGCCGGACACTGTGTCAGTTTGTTGCCCATCCGCAGCCAAATTAACGGCGAACAATCTTTTATCGATTATTTGCGATCGCGCCGGAAAGCGATTTTAGATGCCTGCGAAAGGCAGCAAATCACCTTCGGAACCCTGGTCAAAAAACTAGCCTTAGCCCGAGATTTCAGCCGCATTCCGCTAGTACCTGTAACTTTCAATCTGGACGTGCAGCTTACGGAATCACAACTTAATTTTCCAGATTTTAAAGCTGAAGCTTTCTCGAATCCCAGAACTTGCGAAAATTTTGAATGGGCGGTGAATGCTAGCGAAACCAAAGAAAAATTGGTGCTGGAGTGCCAGTACAACACTAACTTGTTTGACGCAGCTACCATCCAATCTCGCATGGCGGAATTTGAGGAGTTGTTAAAGGCGGTAGTGGCCAATCCAGAATGCCCGCTGCAAAATTTGCTAATTTTGACTGCTGCGGAACGACAAAAAATATTAGTTGATTGGAACAATACTCAAACAAATTATCCCAAATATGCCTGCATTCACGAACTGTTTGAAGTGCAAGCAGAGCAAACTCCCGATGCTGTCGCCTTAGTTTTTGGCGAACAACAGTTAACTTACCAACAGCTAAATTGTCGCGCCAATCAATTAGCACATTACTTGCAAACTTTGGGGGCTGGCCCGGAAGTTTTAATCGGTGTTTGTTTCGATCGCTCTCTGGATGCGATCGTCTCGCTTTTAGCTGTTCTCAAAGCCGGATCTGCTTACCTGCCTTTAGACCCAGCTTATCCCAAAGAGCGCCTGGAATTCATGCTGTCAGATGCCGCCCTATCGGTGCTGTTAACTCAACAGCATTTAACAGAAAAGCTGCCCGATACTGAAGCAAAAATAGTTTGTTTGGAGCAGGTGCGGGAGGAAATCAACACACAAAGTGAGGACAATCTTGCCAATCTCGCGCAGGCGGAAAATCTGGCTTATGTCATGTATACTTCCGGTTCCACAGGCAAACCCAAGGGCGTTTGCGTCGTCCACCGTGGGGTAGTGCGGTTAGTTAAAAACACCGATTATGCCAGCTTCAGCGCCACCGAAGTCTTCCTGCAACTGGCTCCGATTTCCTTTGACGCTTCGACGCTGGAAATTTGGGGGGCGCTGCTTAACGGGGCGCAACTGGTTGTATTTCCGCCAGAAACTCCATCTTTAGCAGAGCTGGGAGAGGCGATTCGCTTATACAATGTGACAATTTTGTGGCTAACCGCCGGACTGTTTCACTTGATGGTGGACGAGCGGATTGAGGATTTAAAAGGTGTGCGGCAACTGTTGGCGGGCGGCGATGTTTTATCCGTTCCCCACGTCCAGAAATTGCTTAGAGAGGCTCCAAAATGCCAATTAATTAACGGCTACGGGCCGACGGAAAATACGACTTTTACTTGCTGTTTTGCGATCGCCCCAGACAGTCAAATTAGCAATTCCGTTCCGATCGGGCGGGCGATCGCCAATACTCAAGTGTACATACTCGATCGCCGCTTGCAGCCAGTGCCGGTCGGCGTTCCGGGCGAGTTGTATGCAGGCGGTGCAGGCTTAGCTAGAGGCTACCTCAACCGCCCGGATTTAACAGCAGAAAGATTCATTCAAAATCCTTTGATCGAGAACGAAGAAGATGGATTGGAAAATGCAGAATATCGATCGATTTCAAGCCTTCTTCCTTCTTCAAATCGCCTTTACAAAACAGGGGATTTAGCCCGCTATCTACCCGACGGTAACATCGAATATCTAGGACGCGCCGACAATCAGGTAAAGATTCGCGGCTTCCGCATTGAAATAGGAGAAATTGAAGCGGTACTCGCCGGACATCTAGATGTGAGTCAAGTGGCGATCGCAGTTCAGTTAGATGCTTCGGGGAATAAATGTCTCGCAGCTTATGTAGTCCCGGGCCCAGGCAAAATTCTCGCCGCCAATACCCTCCGAAGTTTCCTGCAAAAAAGACTGCCAGACTACATGATACCCGCTGGGTTTGCGTTCCTCGATGCTTTGCCATTAAATCCCAACGGCAAAGTTGACCGTCGCGCTTTGGCAAGTCAAAAGTGGCAATCTGCCAGCGTCCCATCCAATGAAACAATTGCTATTGCCCCCCGGGACAAATTAGAACTCCAAGTACAGCAAATTTGGGAACAAGTTTTAGGCATCAATTCAGTTGGCATCAGGGACAATTTCTTCGAGGTGGGAGGACATTCGCTGTTAGCGGCGCGCTTGTTAGCTGAGATTGAAAAAATCTTCGGCAAAAAGCTGCCGCTTTCTGTTATTTTTCAATCGCCAACCGTTGAGCAATTGGCTGATATTCTCCGCGAACCGGAATGGTCTTCACCGTCTCCGTCAATGGTAGTGATTCAACCGGGAACAGGGAGTTACAAACCGCCTCTGTTCTGCATTCACGCGCTCGGCAGGGGATTGGAATTTTACCGTCCTTTGCTGAATCATTTGGAGCAATCGCAGGCTATTTTGGGACTGTCTACCCAGATTATGGACAAAAAACTGGCTCCCCCCAATCGAGTTGAGCAATTAGCAGCTTATTACATCAAAGAAATGCAAATTTTCCAGCCGCATGGGCCTTATTTTCTGTTAGGAGTATCTTTTGGCGGGACAGTAGCTTTTGAGATGGCCAGACAGCTTGATGCCAAAGGTGAAAAGGTAGCTTTGCTGGGATTGTTCGATACCTACGGCCCAGATGTTTTTAAACATTTGCCTCAAATAAAACGCCGTCAACGCGCGATGAAAGTTTTACACCTCACGCCTGGTATATTTTTGCGGAAAGCTCAGAGCAATCTGGCAGGAAAAGTCGAAAGTATTACTAATCAAGCATGGAGGATTTCTTCTAAGTTTTACGAAGCGATGGGTCGTCCGCTGCCGATTTATGCGGAAAACTTATTTCATTCCGATTTAAATAATGAGGCACTGAGACATTACACAACGGGAGTTTATTCTGGTAGAGCGACTATCTTCAAGGCGGTTGAGAGTGCACTGGTGTTTGGTGCCGATCGCGAATTGGGTTGGGGCGAGGTAGTTACTGGAGGAATAGAGATTCACGATATCCCTAGCGACCATTTGGGGATGTTAAAAGAGCCGCACGTTAGGATACTGGCGGAAAAATTGCAGGCCGCGGTCGATCGCGCTCAAGGTTAACATTGGACAATTGACAGTGGACAATTGACAGTAAAAACTCCGAGCTAATTTTCGCTGTGAACTATCAACTATCAACTATCAAATCGTTTCTGGTTGCATCGGAATGATTTAACCACAGAGGGCGCTGAGAACACAGAGGAAGATTAGAGAGAGATGAATACAGGACTATGAAGCGTGGATTTTATATGACTCGATTTTACAATTCCGATGCTACCGGATTTGATATTAATTGTTTAAATCTCCATGCTAAAAACTCGCTGTCAACTGTCAACTGTCAACTGTCAACTGTTTAACCTTCCAATGCCGCCAAAAGACACAGCAACAAAGCCTCCGTCCACTCGACTACAGCACCGTAAGTATCGCCCGTGTGGCCGCCCAAACGGTGGTTAAACCAGGCTCCGACAAAAATTCCGATCGCACTTCCGCCCAAAGCCATCCCCACCGCCAACAGCCACCGATCGCCCGACAAGACAACTTGCAGTACGCTCAAACTCAGCAGCAACAGCACTCCTGGGATAAAATCAAACGGAGAATAAATCGATTCTTTATGAAAAGCTCCCTTACCCTCCGGGCGGAGATAGGGATAACGGGCGATCGCCACCAGTTGCCCCCATCTCCCCCAACCTGCCACACCCATCAAAGCCAGCCACCGATAGTTACTCAAGTCCGAGAGAGCGGCAGTTTTCAGCAGGATGATCGCGATCGCAGCCATCGCCCCAAAAGCCCCTGTAACGCTATCCCGCATCACTTCCAGCCGGCGCACCGGGTCGGGGACGGCCAGCCCGTCCGCCGCGTCCATTGCTCCATCTAGGTGCAGCCCGCCAGTGATGGCAATGCCCAAAACTACTACTAATGCCGATCGAGTCAGAGCAGGCATACCCAACAAATGCAACCCAAGATCTGCCAGTCCCAGCATCCCGCCAATCAAAAGCCCGATCGCCGGAGCCAAGCGAGCAATGCCCCGAAACTCCAAAGTCCAAGACACCGGCACCGGCAAACAAGTATAAAACGCGACTGCGGCTGCAATGGCAGCGCCTTGATTCCGGAAAAAGTCGATTGTAGAGCGAACCAATTTATCATCCACCATAAGATAGAAAATTTTTCATCTGATATGCAGTTGTCAATCCCTTAGCGTGTGCCAGAATTGGAGCTGTAACACCCTAGTTTTTTGGATCGGGCATTCCTCCTGTCCGAGATATTTTCCCCGGAAAACCTCTGCCGGCAGCGATCCCGAAGCTCCGTATCTAAAATGACTAAACTGAAGATCCGCGTTTCCCTTCCCAAGAATTCTAGCTAACTCCCTGATTTCCAAGACGGGAACATACTACAACAGAGGCTTTTAATCCATGAGTCACGACCAATTGAATAACAGGGTAGTTGCTCCTTGCATCATCGATACAGGCATTGTCGTCAACAAGCGCGATATCAAAAGATTGCTGTTTGATTTAGGACGTGTCCGCTACCTTCACATCCAAGATGGCAAGATTTACAGCGAAGGAGAAGGTTATGTGCTCGAAGTCTTCGCCAACCCCCACCGTTCTACCCTGATTGCCAACCATGCGCTTTATTTGAACGTGTATAGTTTTGATTACCTAGAACTGAAACAGTCCCCTGATGAGGGTGCTTATTTTGACCTGATTCAAGACGGAAGACAGTTGCGTTTAATTCCCCTCTCCAATCCTTTGCAAGAGCAAGTCGCCCGGAATTTGGATGCTGCGGCTTTGGATGCGGTTGTAGATCAGGTACTCTCAGGCAACTGGGATCTGCAATTAGATGAGGATGATTCTCCGTTTTAATCACCAGTCAGTCGATTTTAGATTTTAGATTTTAGATTTTAGATTTTAGATTCACTCTACAGATGAATCTGGGAGATTAAATTTTGGTCTAAAATTTTTGGGCATCTATGAGAGGAGTCCGGGCTGGTCTCGGTTTTTTGGGCCCCGTCATGGGTTTTTTGTCTCAATCTCAACAACAATAGATTAGATAACACGGACTGCCCAGTAGCGGTTAAGCATCGACGGAGACTAATGACTGAAGACAACGGGAGATTTTCTTTTAAGTGTGAGGCTAACTGTAGCCATACCCAAGCACGTGCAGGGGTTTTTAGCACTCCCCACGGTATTGTGGAAACGCCTAAATTTATGCCCGTGGGGACGCTGGCTAATGTCAAAACGTTGACCCCGGCACATCTAGAAGACGCGGGAGCTCAAATGGTTTTGGCGAATACTTATCACTTGCACTTGCAGCCGGGGGAACGAATTGTCGCGGGCGCGGGCGGATTGCACAAATTTATGGCTTGGCCTGGCCCGATTCTGACGGATTCGGGCGGCTTTCAGGTGTTTAGCTTGAGCCAAATGCGGACTATTTCGGAGAATGGGGTGACTTTTCGAGCCCCCCGCGATGGCCGTATCATTAATTTGACACCGGAAAAGTCGATCGAGATTCAGAACGAGTTGGGCGCTGACGTGATTATGGCCTTTGACGAGTGTCCGCCCTACCCCGCTACACGGGACGAGGTGGAGGCCGCGACAAATCGCACTTACCGCTGGCTGCAACGCTGTATGCAAGCTCACTCGCGCCCGGATCAAGCTTTGTTCGGCATCGTGCAGGGGGGCGTTTTCCCAGATTTGCGATCGCGCGCGGCAAACCAGTTGGTAGACTTAGATTTGCCCGGTTATGCGATCGGCGGGGTTAGCGTCGGAGAATCGGGGGATTTGATCGCAGAGATTGTCAGAGTTACTGCGCCCCTGTTGCCGGCAAATAAGCCCCGTTATTTGATGGGAATTGGCACCTATCGCGAAATGGCGCTGGCTGTGGCGAGTGGCGTAGATATGTTTGACTGCGTGATTCCGACTCGACTGGGGCGTCACGGGACGGCTTTTGTGCGCGGGGAACGCTGGAATTTGAAAAATGCTCGGTTTCGGGAGGATTTTGCTCCCCTGGATGAGTCTTGTCCTTGCTATACCTGCCAAAAATTCAGTCGGGCTTATTTGGCGCATTTGGCGCGGGCTAAGGAAGCACTCAGCTATACTTTGCTGGCGCTGCACAACGTCACGGAGTTGATTCGCTTTACTGGGAGGATGCGGGAGGCGATTTTGGCCGATCGATTTACCGAAGAGTTTGCCCACTGGCTGACACCGAGTGTCGATCGATAATGATTGCCTTGGGTGAAGATATGCGACAATTATGAAAATTCTGTTGGATAGGTAGGTTGATTCATGGAAGCTGCATTACTCTTAGCAAAACTGCCCGAAGCTTATTCGATTTTTGAGCCTTTGGTTAATGTTTTGCCGGTCATTCCCGTGTTTTTCTTGCTGCTGGCTTTTGTCTGGCAAGCGGCTGTCGGGTTCAGATAAGTTTCATTTCATTAAAAATCAGGGGCAATTCACCAATTGCCCCTGATTTTAGCTGTTAAGTTTTGTTTCGTTCTGCTTTATGGCTTCAGCTACCGATCGCACTTTTAAATGCCGGTCTTTCCGAAATCCGCTTGATGTAATCTACCACAGCCGGATAAGCACTGAGGTCAAGTTTTAGCATCATCGGAATGTAGGCCAACATTGAGCCGACAGCAGCGTCAGCGACACCGAATTCATCGCCCATTAAAAACTGCTGTTTCTCGAAGATGCGATTTAACGGTTCTAACATTTTCGGGGTTTCGCGTTCCCGGCTGGCTTCGACAAATATTCCCGGCCCCAGGGTGGCGTTAGCAAAGATCACCCACTGCACAACTTGAGCTTGCTGCTCCAAAGTTTCGGGCATTTTACCATATTTTTGAGCTAAATACAGCAAAATTGCGCCGGATTCCCAAAGTTTAAAATCTCCGTCCACAATTGCCGGTACTTTGCCGATCGGGTTAATTTCAAGAAACTCTGGCTGCAAGTGTTCCTCTGCTTGCATATCCAGCATGACAAATTCGTAGGGAACCGCTATTTCTTCGAGATACCACTTGACAATTGAGGCCCTGCTGCGAGCTCCGCCGTAAAGTTTGAGCACTTAATTTTTGTCCTTTAATGCAATATTTCTGTTATACCATTTTTTGGTCAGTTGACAGTTGTCAGTTGACAGTTGACAGTTGTTAGTTGACAGTTGACAGTTGATAGTTGATAGTTGTTAGTTGTTAGTTGTTAGTTGATAGTTGTTAGTTGATAGTTGTTAGTCAGTATCTAATGACTACTGCTCACTGTCAACGGCCCACTGCCCACAGACAACTGTCAACTATCAACTGTCAACTGACTAATGGCACTTCTGTCAAGTGCAGAAACAAGATTCTACTGCCAATAAAAATCAAAATTGCTCCGCCCAAAATTTCAATTTTATTAGCAAACAAATTGCCGCACTTGTGACCGACAAACACACCAGCAAAGGCTAAAAAGAAAGTAATAAATCCGATCGCAGTCACCGCCGGAGCAATAGAATCTTTCAGAACCGCAAATCCGATACCAACGGCGAGGGCATCGATACTCGTCGCCACCGACAGCGTTATCAAAGTCCCCGTATCTAAGGGATTAAATTTTTTCTGGCATTCTTCAATTTGCAGCGATTCATAAATCATTTTACCGCCAATGAAACTCAAAAGGCCAAAAGCGATCCAATGGTCGATCGCAGATATCAAAAAACTGAAAGTCAGCCCGATAGACCATCCGATTATGGGCATCACAGCTTGAAATCCACCGAAAAACAAGGCGATTTTTAAAGCTTTATTAACCTTCATATGTTTAATTGCTGTGCCGCTCGAAACAGCCACAGCAAAAGCATCTGCTGCTAGTCCCAAGGAAAGGAAGACGGTAGTGGCTGCATCCATTTTTGTAAACTGTTAGATGTTATAGGGAAAGTATTTCTCTTGACTGTTTTACTTTACACTAAACTTTGATAAAAATAGGTTTTTCTCATAATCCATTCATTTTTTTATCACATTTGTTTCACAATTTTCGGGGATTGAAAAAATCCGCCTTTAGCTGTATTATATGAAAGACTATCGATCGCATAGCAAAATTGAGAATGCCGCCATCTAAACCGTATCAGCCATTGCTGCTCAGATTACTGCACGGGCTTAATGCTGCGATCGCCCTTTTAGCAATTTTGACCGCATTTCTGGTGTACAACACCTATGACGGGCGGTTCGGCAAAGTGCCCGTGCCTCGAATTGCAGATATTATCGGGATTCACGGCACTTTTGGTAAGATGTTGCTGCTAGGAGTCATGCCGACTTTTGCATTGTACAGTTTCCTCGCAGGTAAAAAACGCTTGGTGCAGCCGGATTCTTTTGGGAAACTAACTCAGTTGGGAAAGCCTATTTGGTGGTATAGTTTGCACCGGATCGTGAATACGTTGATGTTGTTAGCGCTTACTTTTGCGATCGCCTCTGGGAGTATGGTTAAGGAAGAATGGCTACCGGCTGGAGATTTGACCCAGGTTTGGTATTATTTGCACATTTCTGGTTGGGCGGTATTAGTTTTTTGTCTGCTAATGCACTTGTTGATGAGTGCAAAGGTGGGGGGTTTACCGCTAATTTTGTCGATGTTTGATGTCGCGTACCGCCGGGAGGATTCGCCGGCGGCTTGGTGGCGCAAAATTCGCTCTTTAGTCGATCGCCCTTAATCGAGAACCGCCATTAATTGTGCATTATTATTTCTGGTAAAATTGCCACGGACTAAACTATTTAACAGGTGCTCATGTACTAGGAAATGTTAACTTTGCCACCCTGCTAAATCAGCATCCGATTAAGCAGGTTATGATTTTTGTGCTTTGTCAGGCTATAAAACCCGCGAAACGATTCCAGGAAATGTGATAGCCTTCCTGAAAAATTAGGACGCGAACCGTAATATAATAACTCTCAAGAACATCAAAAAATCAATTAATTTATGCAAGTTTGTCTCGTTACTGGTGGTAATTCCGGTGTGGGTTTAATGACATCTTTAGGTTTAGCTAAATTGGGATATCATGTCTTTATTGCTTGTCGTTCCCAGAAAAAAGCGACAAAAGCGATCGCATATATTCGTGAAACTACCGGAAATCCCAATATAGAATATTTACCCTTAAATCTGGCCTCATTAGAGTCTGTGCGTCACTGTGTTAAACTATTTCAATACAGAAATTTGCCCTTACATATCCTCGTCAATAATGCCGGAATCTTCGACGGAAGAGGAGTCACTAAAGAAGGATTTGAGTTAATTTGGGGAACCAATTATTTAGGTCATTTTCTCCTCAGTTATTTATTATTAGATAAATTAGAAAAATCCGCCCCAAGTCGCGTGATTATAGTATCCTCAGATTTAGCATTGAAACCCACTCGAATTAAGTGGGATTTATTCGTTAAAGAAACACCCTTAAATTTTATTGAATTATATAACCAGTCAAAACTTTGTCTATTGCTTTTAACCAGACAACTTGCCCAAAAATTAACGCTGGTAACAGTTAACGCGGTTCATCCGGGTTTTGTACAATCTAATATTACCATCGGTCATAGTTTGAGTAAATATCTCGGTTTAGGAATTAGTCCAGAAAAGGGAGCTTATAGTAGTCTATTATGTGCAAATTCTCCTGAATTTGAATCAATAACAGGTAAATTTTTAGGTCTAACAGGACAAGAAATAACATTGCCTCCATTAGCACAAAATAATGATTTATGTCAAGAGTTATGGGAAAAAAGTTTATTATGGACTGGCTGTAGTCAAGCCGTCGAGAAAGATAGAATTAATCATGATGCTACTGATGGGATATGGGGGCCTTATGCTCTCAACTTAAATCAGGATGAAGTGACGACTATTTGCGATCGTATTTTTAAGGAAGTTTTACCAAAACCGCCCATTAAAATTTTATTGACTCAGGCATTAAAAGCCCTTTTGAGGTTACAATTTGGTTCACTTATGTTGATGGTCATTCAATGTTACCAACGCCAATTTTATATGGAAAGACATTTAGATTCTGCTGCGGTGTTGCACCTGTGTCAAGATGAGAATTTATTGAAAATACTGACAGCTTATTTAGGGGATAATTTGAAATTATGGCGATCGGAATTATGGGTGAATTATCCCTCACGTCAATTGATTCCTTTTTGGCATCGAGATATTTATCCTAATTTACTTACCGGGGATGGAAAAACGATTAATATTTATATTGGTTTAACAGAAGTGACGGAGACAAACGGGTTTGAATATATCCCGAAAAGTGAACTCGAAAAGTGTGAAGTTACCATCACCGATCCTTTTAGTGGGAATCATTTTTTTCGAGTTCCCAAGGAAGTAGAAGAAAACGCGAACGCGGTAGTTTTAAAACCGGGTGAGTTTATTTTATTTACGGATCAACTTGTACATCGTTCTATTTATAATAGAAGTGGTAAAGTGCGTCTTTCTTTAACATTACGAGTCGCCCAACCGAGTATAAAAATTTTATCCGGTTACACTTCTAATTATCAGCAACCTGTCACAATGGGTAAGAGTTCAGTTGACAGTTGACAGTTAACAGTTGACAGTTGACAGTTGACAGTTGACAGTTGACAAGCAGAGCCTCCTTTTACTTCCGAGATTATAGAAGAAAGGACTATAGGATCTGTTTAAGTTATTAACTTTTCGTGCCTAATGACGATGTACCTGTTCTTTTCAATGGACGATAAAAAAAAATGTTCTAGTAAGCTTTTTTGTAAATGGTATTAGTGAAGGTAGTTCAAAATATCGGCAATTCTATGATAAATTCAGCACCACCGCCCGTTTGAGATTGACTTTGAGATTGCACTGGAGATTGAACTTTCATGCGCCCGCCGTGCAATTCTACAATAATTTTATAGCAAACCGACAGCCCCAATCCTGTAAAATTTTTCAAGGATTTAGTATGGTAAAACGGGTCAAAGATTCTCTGTTGAATTTCCGGTGGAATTCGAGAACCGTTGTGGGCGATCGATACTGCAATAAATCTGCCTGTAGAATGCTCGACAATATCTGTTTTAATTGTAATAGTTTGATTGAATTTGTCAAGACTGTTAATAGCATCAATCGCATTACTGAGGATATTAGCGAAGACTTGGCTGAGTTGACCGGGATAACACAAAATTGGCGGCAGGTTGCTGTATTCCTTGACTATTAATATTTTTTGATCTAGCCGATGAGCGAGCAATAGCAGAATATTGTCGATGCTTTCGTGAAGGTTGGCGCGTTCTTTGTTGTCTTCGTCAGGAAGTGAAATGTTCCGTAAAGCCAGGACTATCTGGCGAATGCGATCGGTTCCTATTTTCAGAGAGTTGAGAATTTGTGGCAAGTCTTCGCTGATAAAATCTAGGTCGAAGGTTTCTATTTCTTTGGCAATTCGCGGCACTGGTTGGGGATATTGTTCGCGATAGAGGCGAATTATCTTGAGCAAATATTTTATATAATCGTTGACGTGAATCAGGCGACCGTAAATAAAGTTAATTGGGTTGTTAATTTCCTGGGCAATTCCGGCGGCGAGTTGACCGACTATTGTCATTTTTTCGCTTTGTACTAAATGCTCTTCGGTTCTTCTGAGTTGGGCTAATACTTCTTCTAAAAGTTTGAGTTCTTGTTGAATTTGCCCGTGGAGTTGGGATTGGGAAATTGCGATCGCCAGTGAGTCTGCAATTGTTTCCAAAACTTCCACTTCGTCGGGACTTGCAAACCGCCGATTAGCACAGGCGAACAGATATCCCAGCCGATTAGTCTGAGTCAGTACGGGTACTGCTGCGTAGTGGTTGTCTGTGAGTTCGAGATGCGTTGCTTCCTGAGAGCCTGTGGCATCGGGGGCGGAGGTTTTCTTGAGAAGTATCGTTTCGCACCGATGCAGCCTTGCTGCTAAATCTCCAGAGGGCCCTGTTTGGGCACCGAAGATTCCCAAGCGCCCTGGTAAACCTTGCCGGCAATATTCCCAGCAAAATTCTACAGTATCGTGTCGGGGGTCGTACCAGCCGAAAATTGCTCGATCGAGCTTTAGCAAGGTACCGAGTCCGTCTATTGTAGTTTGCAGGATGCGATCGAGCGGCAAGCCAGCACGAATGCGGCTAGTCAAGCGGTGGATCATGGCTTCTGTGCGAGTGCGGATGCAATTTTCGGCAAACAGCTTCAGTGCTACAATTGCTGCCAAAATAGCTGCGGCGAAGAGTCCGGCGGTAGCTGCTGCTAATATGTTTAAGGCGAACAGTTCTTTTTCGAGATTGTCGCTGGGAATTACTAGGGCGATCGACCATTCAGCTTGTTCTAAGGGAAGATAGGCAACATAAACTCTGGCGTCGTTGATTTGAGTTAGTACAATGCCCGTTTTTTGATAAACCATCTCCCGGACTACATTCGCCAAATTAGTATCTGCGGACTCTAAAAGACTGGGAGCGGCTTTGTCAATATTTCCCATTAACCGAGCGTCGGGATAGACAATTGGCACTCCTTGAGAATTCAGTACAAAAGCGTAAGTTCCCGCCTCATATTCCAGCTTTCCTACTACTTCCGCAATTCGATCGATGCTAATGACACCGTTCATTACTCCGATCGGCTTTTTTGGTCTTTTCTCCAGAGCATTTGACCACACCGGAGCCGAAATAGGAACAATACTTTGTTGTTTGAGCGTGCGAGAAATGGTAGGATCTGAAACATAGACTTGTCCAGCCATTGCCTTTTTGAAGTGTTGGCGATCGCTAACATTAATCAAAGCTCTGCCAAATTTTGTGGTAAAATAAGAACCGTCGGGTTCAATTAATGCGAAATGCTTGAAGTCTGACAGTCGAATTACTTCCGATTTTAAATAAGGCCCTGCCACTGACCAATTCATCGATCGCACCGGAGGAGTGTTGGCGAGGGTTTCGATCTCATTTTTTATCGTGCCAATCCAGCGATCGATCTTGTTACCGCGCTCCTTAACTTCTAACAAAGCATTTCGCTCTAAATTTTTGATAATCAAGCGGCGAACGCTTTGATAGCTGATACAACCAGCGATGCTAGCTGCCAGAATTGTTACACCCAAAATTAACAACGCGATTTTGTAGCGAAGATCGTATTTGCCCTTAAATCTCGCTGGCAATAGTTGAGTTAATTTCCACCACTTTACTTTCGCAAAGCTTCTCATGGTTTGACCAATTTGTGAGATTGAAATTCTCAGCTCACCTGCGATGAACTCGCCCGCCTGCTAGTAGTCTGAAACTACTACCATTCAAAAATTGCCGGGATTTTTGATTTTTTTTCCCGCAGGCCTGCTCACCTTGTTAAACTGGAATACAATTTTACCATGTTTTTGAGAAATTCAAAAAAAGATTAACTTGTTGATATTTTTACCAATACTTGTTAATAATTCATCTAAGGTGTGGACTGGGCACCCTAAGTTAAAATTTAGCGTTTTTATTAATAAAATCTTGATTAGGTAAGGTGCGGACGGCGCACCCTACCTTGAAATATTTGGCTTTTGCCTTAATCATAAAATATCAAAAGTTTTGAGTTATTAATGAAGAAAAAACTTATTAAAATTTTAATTCAAATCTCAAAACTTTTTTCGCTAAATTGATGCTGTTGGGCGATTTGTTTAAAGAACCTTGTGAGTGTGTTCGTGCTGTTTCACATTGTCTTCAGTGCGAATGACGCGCTCGGTGTTCAGCACTCTTTTGCGTTCTAAAGAATAAGAAAAGTCGTTGCGAACTGTTCCCTGGGGAATGTGAACTTGAGCTTCGGGGCGGATTTTGTAAGTGCGGGCTGCGGCGATCGCCCGAAAGCCAAATTCTTCGCTAAACTGAGCTTCGGCGGGGAATTCCGGCAGCCTTTGGGGTGATTCGCCGTCGAACACCGATCCTAAAGTCGTCCCCCAAGCCATTTCATAAGATGTGGGAATTCCCTTGACAATTGCTTCCAAAGCTGCTGAGGGGATAGGTTCGATTACTTTTACTTGATGAACTTCGCCTTCTTCTTTGATGAAGCAGGTGGCTAAACCTACTGCTATGTAGTCGTCGGTGCCGAGTTCTGGTGCGTTGGGATAAACTGTTGCAGTCGTCATAAGAAAAGCTTGGTAGTGGGGAAACCGGGAGGAAGAAAGTAAGCGATTTGAGATTAGAGATTTGAGATTTTTGCCACGGATTTTTCCGGGGGATTTTACCTGAAAAATCTCAAACTGGCGGTTCTAATCTCTAAAATTGTTGTGTGAAGCTCCAAAGAGCCGATCGCGCCAGTGAGTCGATCGTACCACATCAAGGTAAATGCCGGATGATGCGGCAAGGATTCCCCGCAGCCACGACGTTTGCGGGAATATCTTTGACAACAACGCTACCTGCGCCGATCGTGCTATTGTCGCCAATAGTGACTCCTGGGCAAATAATACTGCCGCCGCCAATCCAAACATTATTACCAATATTAATTTCAGCGGCGAGCTCTCGGCCAGAAAGTCTAATTTCCGGATCGGTGGGATGAAAAGCAGTGTAAATTTGCACGTTAGGGGCGCACAGCAAATTTTCGCCGATGTTAACTCGATTGCAGTCGAGAATCACGCAGCCAAAATTCATGTACAATCCGTTTCCCGCATAAATATTGCTGCCGTAGTCGCAGTAAAAAGGCGGCTCGATCTCAATTTTCGGGCCGATTGCACCAAACAATTCGGCAAGGATTTCTAACCGTTTGTCTGGTTCATCTTCGTGAGTAGAATTGTAGATTCTGGAGAGGCGGCGGGCTCGCTGGCGTTCTGCAATTAATTGCTCATCCGCAGCTAAATACAATTCGCCGGCGAGCATTTTTTGTTTTTCGGTTTTTTCCATAATCATCGGCGGTAATAATCGCCGGCATCAGATCACACCTAGGGTTTTATTTTAGGGTTCGGGCTGGGAGTGCAAACAAACGGCTAAATCCAGATTGGTTAATTGCTCAAAAGCTCGATCGATCGATCCTTTTCCTCGCAAAAAGCCAGTATTCGCAGCGGGGCAGATATATTGCAGAGTCGAAGGCGAAAATCGATCGATAATTGACTGCACATTGTTAATTTGCCGCGGCCAGTGAAAAGTTTTTGGCGTTCTCTGCGGTACCGGGGCGCCTTCTCGATTGGGAAGCAAGTGTCTGCCGGTAAACAACACTCCACCACTGCCAGTATCATAAAGGCAAGATGAACCAGGAGAGTGGCCAGGAGTCCAAAATGCTTTTAGGCGATCGCTCACAGCAAATTCTCGCTCAAAAACCGTCAGCTTCAATCCAGGGAGCAAATAAGCTTCCTGCTCTTGAATCAGGATATCGCAGCCCGTGGCTTCCTGAATCTCCCGCGCCTTGGCGATCGCGCCGCGGTGGGTGAGAAACAGCAGCCGCACGCCGCCGTTTTCCCGCAAAAAGGCTTGATTAATCTCATCCCAAGCGGGACAATCCACCAGGATGTTCGATTCGTTTTCTACAATGAAATAAGCTGTCGCACCCAGGGTATCCCGGTGAGGTGGGAAAGCAAAGATATTTGCCAGCACTAGCCTGGGCTGTTTGGAGACTGAACTCTGTTGTTTCAAGGAACTATTGAGAGGCATGGAATAAATATTATGTTCTTTTTACTATGGTTGCTCGTATTGGGGTTTATATCTTACTACTTGTTACAGAGCAGCACCAGCCGCATTACACGAACCCCGGTATGGCTGCTGTGGCTGGTAATGATGGCGCCGGCGCTGATTTGGGGCGGTTGGCTTTTAGTTAACGGCGCCAGCAAAACAGTACCGCCGGAGTTGGTAATTATACCTTTTCTGGTTTGCCCTTTTTTGTACTGGTTTTTGGTACAGTTGGGGCGCAAGGAAATTATCGGCTCCACTGAAACGCTCTTAGCAGGCTCTGCGACTGAACCGAAAGAGCCAAAACTGCCTCTGCGCCCGATCGATTCCGAGGAAGAAGCGAGCTTGCGCGATTGTTTTCCTTGGTCAATTTACTTTTTGCGAGATTTAGAATTTCGGCCACAGGCTGTAATTTGTCGCGGACAGTTACGCACGAACCCGGAGGCTGCTTATCAGACGATTCGGGAGAATGTGGAGCGGCATTTTGGCGATCGCTTTTTAGTCATATTTCAAAACAGCTTAAGCGGTAAACCTTTTTTTGCCATAGTTCCCAATCCCAGCCACCAATCCGGGGAAACTCCGGTAAAAACCGAATCTGTAACCAGGCCATTTTTTGCCTTAGCTTTGGTGCTGATTACGGTATTTACTACTACGATTGTCGGAGCGCAAATTGCCGGAGTTACTGAAAAAATTTTGCAGTCCAACCCGTCAATGTTGCTCCAGGGTTTGCCCTATTCCCTGGCTCTGATTGCAATTTTGGGAATGCACGAATCCGGCCACTATTTAGCTGCCAAATTCCACAAAATTCGCACAACTTTACCTTATTTTATTCCCATTCCTTTTTTCTTAGGAACTTTTGGCGCTTTCATTCAAATGCGGAGTCCAATCCCCAACCGCCGAGCTTTATTTGACATCAGTATTGCCGGCCCATTTGCAGGTTTAATTGTGGCAGTGCCGTTGTTGATTTGGGGTTTGGATCATTCGACAATTGTACCATTATCTGAAAAGTCGGGAATGTTGAATTTTGAGTCTTTCAGTCCGCAATTTTCGCTGCTAATGACTCTGTTGAGCAAGTTAACCTTGGGCGCTGCTTTGAATGCGGAAACTGCGATTAATTTGCATCCGGTAGCGGTGGCGGGTTATTTGGGTTTGATCGTGACGGCGTTTAATTTGATGCCGGTGGGACAATTCGACGGCGGGCACATCGTACACGCGATGTTTGGCCAAAAAGCGAGTATGGCGATCGGGCAATTTGCCAGAATTTGTATGCTGCTGCTGTCTTTTTTGGAGCAGGGTTTGCTGCTGTGGGCAATTATTTTGTTTTTGACGCCCCTCAGCGACGAACCGGCGTTGAATGATGTCAGCGAATTGGACGATAGGCGAGATTTTTTGGGGTTACTGGCGATCGGGCTTTTGTTAATTATTTTGTTGCCAGCGCCCAAGATACTCGTTCAGTGGTTAAATGTTTAGAAGTCATTAGTCATTAGTCATCAGTTATCAGTCATCACGAAAAAGGAAGAAGCAAAAAGCAAGAATGAAGAAGTCATAAGTTATCAGTAGTTATCAGTCATCACGAAGAAGGAAGAAGGAAGTCGGATTTAGTTATCGATCGTCGCGAGAGATGGAAGAAAAGACAGGTTCACAAATTCTGCAATGGTTGCTATATTAGGACTTACACAGGGGGGTGAGACACCCGGTTTCTTCCTAGACGCTAGCAAACCAAGATTTATCGCAGAAACCGGGTTTCTTTGGTGTAACTTTTGCATCCAAGCAAGTTGGGCGTTTTTCAACTCGCTTTCTATCTCAAAGTGATGTTTATTTTCACCGACTTCTTTGAGAAATATGTCCTACAACTCCTTCACTTTCCAACAATTAAAAGATCGGTTTGGATTGGAGCTATCACTCGATCCGATTTTGAGTACCAAAATTATTCCTTTAGAACCATCTCAATGGCTTTGGAGAACTCTTGAAATTAGTTCTAACACTGCTGTAACAACGGCAAAAGAACGTTCGGAACGGATTATTTCTCCTGTTTTGTTAGAGGTGGGGGAAAAAAATAACAAACAATTTTCTATCTTTTCCGGTTGGGCATTTGATGTAGATATTTCTCAGGGATTGAATGGAGAATGCGACTTTCTACTATCTGGCGTGTCGTTGGATTTTGAAATCAAAGTTCCGTTTTTTACAGCCAGACAAACGAAAGGCGGAGAAATAGAATCTTGTCTGCCACAGTGTGCCGCACAAATGGTGGCAGCTCAGTTATTTAACCAACGCAAACAAAATTCAATCCCTGCTGTATTTGGCTGCGTAACTTCGGGGGTAGTCTGGCGGTTTCTTAAATTAGAAGGAAATAATTTAATTATTGATGATGATGTTTATTATCTCGATAATCTTCCTCTGCTTTTAGGGGTTTTGCAAAAAATTGTTAATTTATACCAATAATCTAAGAACTCTCGTAAAATAGGTTTGTAGTCAGGACTTCACCAAAAAACGAGAGGGAAGCCCCGGGCTTTAGACATGAGGAGGAACTCGGTAGCGGTTTCAACCGCCTTCAATTTTTTTTTGTATTGGTTGTTTTGTATGCATACTTTACCCTGGAATTGCGAATACTATGCTAATATAAACCAAGGAGGAAAACAGAATGTATGGATGCCAGCAA
>NZ_JAUBVR010000062.1:0-35317 GCF_036705955.1 Microcoleus sp. A6-C6
CACGATTCTCCCGAAAAACGGTGCTTTCTATTTGGAAGTGTCTTACGAGGTAGAATGCCAGCAGCATAATTTAGATCCCAGTCAAGCATTATCAATCGATTTGGGAACTGCCGACAATTTAGCTGCTTGTGTTGACACGTTGGGAAATTATTTCTTGCTCGACGCTCGCGTTATGAAGGCGATGAATCAACTTTGGAACAAGAAAGTAGCGACCAGGAAAGAAGGGAAGCCCACAGGTTATTGGGATAGCTGGTTAGACCGCGTAACTCGTAAGCGCAATCATCGGATGCGCGATGGTGTCAATAAAGCTGCAAAGTTAATCGTCGATTATTGCTTGAAGCACGGTATTGGCAATCTAGTAATTGGATGGAACCAAGGGTTTAAATCCAATGTTGATATGGGCAGTCTGAATAATCAGAAATTTGTTCAGATGCCTTTGGGCAAATTGAAAGAGCGTTTAAATCAACTTTGTGATTTGCACGGTATTCAGTTCACCGAAACAGAAGAAGCGTACAGTTCCAAAGCTAGCTTTCTTGATGGAGACTCCCTACCCAAGTACGGTGAAAAACCGCTTGGGTGGAAAGCGTCTGGAAGGCGAATTAAGCGTGGATTGTATTGTTCTGCGGACGGAAGTTTAGTTAACGCGGATCTTCACGGTGCCACTAATATTCTAAGAAAAGTAGCCAGTAAGTTAGGTGTAAAACTTGACCGACTGGGTAGACGGTGTTTGGCTACCGTAGCGAGAATCAGGCTTTAGTGATAACTAAGGTTATTCTGTCAGCAGAATCTCAGTGGCTTCAGCCCTGAGAGTGTCAATCTCCCCCCTCTCGGAGCCACCTCAAATTCCTCCGATCGCAATAGTTCTTTACCTTTTCCCCCCGCAGGTGGGGTTGAATTTTCAACGGCTGCACTATAATTAACGTGCGATAACTAACTTATATATAGGTACACCCTGAGTACAGAGGGTGCAGCACTCGACTTAAATTTGCCAATAAGAACCAATTATTCGGTGTCGATCGCCTTTAAGTCAATGCCCCTGTTACCTCAGGGAAATGAACTCGCCTGAATATTAGGGTAGCTGCCAAGATTTCCGGCGACAGTCGGCTATGCTTGATTCGGCGGTCTCGCAATATTTTATTAATGGAGGATGAAAAGATGCCTCCAAGTTTTACTATTTCGGAGATTGTGATGAAAAATGACTCTTTAGATTTGGTCAAAAGCCTGAGCCCCAGTGCAATGGATCAGATCATGCTATATCTGGCGTTTAGCGCCATGAGAACCAGTGGGCACAGGCACGGGGCGTTTCTAGACGCGGCCGCAACGGCGGCTAAGTGTGCCATTTATATGACCTATATGGAGCAGGATAACAACCTGCGGATGACCGGACACTTGCATCACATTGAGCCTAAACGGGTGAAAGTGATCGTCGAGGAAGTCCGGGAAGCTCTGACTAAGGGAAAATTGCTGAAAATGTTGGGTTCCCAAGAACCTAGATATTTGATTCAGTTTCCTTATGTCTGGCTGGAACAGTATGCTTGGGTTCCGGGACGCCCTCGGATTCCGGGCAACAGTTTGACTGCGGATGAAAAAAAATATCTCGAAGGCAAGGTTCCTGCTAATCCACCTGATGCTCAACTGATCAATTCTTTTCAGTTTATGGAGTTGATCGAGTTTCTGCACAGGCGATCGCAAGAAGATATGTCTCCAGAAAGGCGAATGCCTTTGAGCGAAGCTCTAGCAGAACACATCAAGCGCCGCTTGATCTATTCGGGAACAGTGACTCGCATTGATTCTCCTTGGGGAATGCCTTTTTATGCCCTCACCCGCGCTACTTACTCTCCGGCAGAGCAGGAAGAGCGGACATTTATTATGGTGGAGGATACGGCTAGATATTTCCGGCTGATGCAGGATTGGGCGGAAAAACAACCCAAGGTGATGCGAGTTATGGAAACTTTAGATATTCCGCCGGAACGGCTCGACCAAGCTGTTGAGGAATTAGATGAAATTATTCGTAATTGGGCCGATCGCTATCACAAACGGGGCGAACCAACGATGATTGTACAAATGGTTTTTGGGCCGCAAGACGACGATTAGTCATGGGGCATGGGGCATGGGGCATGGGGCATGGGGCATGGGGCATTAGTGGTTAGTGGTTAGTGGTTAGTGGTTAGTCAGTAGTCATTAGTTATTGGTTGATTCCTTGACGGTAATGACTAACGATTAATAACTAATATTTCTGGGCGCAGAAACCGGGTTTTGTACGACAATATTGCGTTAATGCCTTGAATAATCGTGCAAAACCCGGTTTCTTAGGTGAGATTTCGTCCAAGCTTGACTAAGCTAAAAAAGCTCTCCAAGCGGAGGCTAGGACGATCGCTGCGATCGCTCCGATGAGCGTATTAAAAAAATTCACTACCTCATTCGTCAGCCACTCAAACTGTGATTGCACCGTAGCGCCAATCACACTCTCGATATTGGTAGCAATAAAAGCTGCTATAACACAAACCAGAATTCCTGTCAAGTCAATTAAACCCACAGCCCAGCTAACAAGAGCCATCAGAATCGAGCCGACAATACCGGCGATCGTTCCTTCCAAACTTACCGCCCCTTCCGTACCCCTAGGTACAGGCTGCAAGGTAGTAATCAAAAACGTATGCTTCCCGTAAGCTTTGCCGATTTCGCTGGCGCAGGTATCAGAAAGTTTGGTGCAGAAACTCGCCGCATAACCCAGCAATAACAGGGAAATCAGATCTTGTGACACAGGCATCTTGCCTGTGTCTCCTAAAAAATTGCCTGTGTCTCCTAAAATACCGCCTGTGTCTCCTAAAATAGATAAAGCCAAAACTCCCACAGCACAAGTAGCAGCGGTTAAAGCCGAACCCCAGACATTTTCCGGGCCGCGCGTACCCGATCGCTTTTCAGCTATGCCTTCAGCTTCTTTTTGGGCTTTGCCAATGCGGGTAACTCCAGATCCGACAAGAAAGTAGAACATGACCACAGCATAGCCTTGCCATCCCAAACTGCCCCAGATGATGACACCCAGCAGCCAACCGTGGAGTTGTCCAGCCGGAGTAAGCAATTTTTTAGGAGCAAGTGTGGCGATCGCGAGTAAAAATGTATTCAGGGCGATCGCCACCAACCAAGGATTAGACCAAGATAAATAATTAAAGAACAATTCTGAATTCTGCATTTAGTACCTCCATGAGCAAAGTCTTATTTCATCTTGCCTTCCCCGTGACCGATATTGCCCAAACCAAAGCCTTTTACGTAGACGGGCTCGGCTGCGAACTCGGTCGCGAATCGCCGAATTCTGCAATTATGGGGCTGTGCGGCCATCAAATAGTCGCCCACCTCAGCCACGAACCTTTGACCCCTCAGCGAGGCATCTATCCCCGGCATTTTGGGTTAATTTTCACTTCAGAAGCTGACTGGGAAGGGTTGTTAGAAAAAGCCCAGCAAAACAAATTGAATTTCTATCAAGAACCGAGAAGGCGATTTATCGGTTTGCCCACAGAACACCGCACTTTCTTCTTACAAGACCCTTTCCACAATATACTGGAGTTCAAGTATTACTGCGAAGCTGAAGCAATTTTTGGCCGCAGCGAATACGCTGAAGTCGGCGATACAGTTGACAGTTGACAGTTGACAGTTGACAGTTGACAGCTAGTAGGGTGCGTCCGCAGAGAGTTATTTGGTGTGTCATTGAGCATCTGTATGCTGACGCACCGTACAAATGATAGTCGCCACAAGTTAATAAGAATTTTTCAATGGTTCTGAAAGTGCTTCAGTGACCGCTTTTAAACTGCGGTCATGCCTCGCCATCATAGCATGGGCGAACACGGACAATTTTACTTCTTTTGCTGCTGATATTTGGGAACTAGAAGCAGGGACGATGATGAAATCCCAATCTGTCCAAATCGAAGTAAAATTCAGCTTTTCCAACAAGGCAGCATCTCGATTTAAATCTTTCAGAAAAGCACTGCGCGGACGCATTTGGATGCAGCCTTTTCCCCAAAGAACCCAAGCCGTCCAAGTACCGCTGTGAGGGGAAGATATGGCAATAAAGCGCTGGACTCGGTTAATTCCGCCTAACCTTTGCAAGTAATAGCGAGTTACTAAACCGCCCATACTCAATCCTACTATATCTAAAGGCTGTTGTGGCTCGAAGTTTTTGTCTATGTAATCTGCCATTTGTTGGGCTAATTCGTCGATGCTGGCGTTGCCCCAGTGGGGCGAGAGATCGAGGGTGTAGACTGACCAACCTAAATCTCTGAGGTAGGCAGACATTTTGTGGAAAATTCCCGATCTTCTAAAGATTCCGTGAATTAGCAAGACTGGGTTGCGGCTGAAATTGCTATTCATTTTTAAGTGGGAACTTTATTTTTAATAGGTGCTTTTAGTTCTTCAACTAATGCGTTAATACTTTGGGGTTCTGTCACCATTTGGCGGTGCAGCATGACGTTTAGTTTGACTTCTTTACCTACTGGCATTTGGGAACTGTTTGACGGTAAAATCATGATGTCAAATGGTGTCCACATTGATGTAAAATTTATGCGTTTGAGTACGGTTACATCTTGATTTAAATCGCGCAGCAAGTCGCTATTGGGTCGCATATCCAGGTATCCTGGTAGGGGTAGGGAATAGGCTGTGAGGGTTCCTTTGTGGGGGGAAGATATGGTGATGAAACGCTCGACTCGGTTAATGCCTCCGAGTCGCTGGACGTAGTAGCGGCTGACGATGCCGCCCATGCTGTAGCCTACTATGTCTAAAGACTGTTTTGGATCGAAGGTTTCAGAAATGTAGTCTGCGAGTTGCTTGGCTAGGGAGTCGAGGCCGAGGCTGCCGTCGTTGGGGGTGAGGTTGAGGCTGTGGACGCACCATCCGAGTTGGGTGAGGCGGGCGGACATTTTGCTGAAAATAGCCTTTGTGTCCCAGATTCCGTGGATCAGGATGACGGGATTGCGATCGAGCGAACTGTTCATTTTGCGGAAAAATTGCTTGCCGATTACAGCATAAATCACTGCCTTAGGGAGTTTGACCCCTAGTGGGACAGATCGCGAATCGGATCGAGGTATCTCGGGCAAATTAGGAAATAAGTCATAAATTCTGAGATAATCGTGAATAAGTGCAAAGTTAAGACTGGCATTACTGAGTAAAAATTACTAGAAGCTCTACATTTTTAATCAAACAATGTTAATATTGATTAAGAAATGTAGACAAAAATTGCCTTACCTGGTATTCTAACTTTGTTGACAAACTTGTACAAATTTCTCTAAAAGAACAAAAGGAGTAAGTCTAATGTTTGGTTTTATCAAAAATTTCTTCGGCGGTATTTTCGGCTTTTTTGCCGGACTGTTGGGCTTGAAAAAGTCTGAATATTTCATGGATTTAGGTGAATCTTCGGCGAAGGAACCCGCTAAGGTTGCACCTGCGAAGGAACCCGCTAAGGCTGCACCTGCGAAGGTAGAGGCTGCACCTACGAAGGTAGAGGCTGCTGTTGCGAAGGTAGAGGATGCTGTTGCGAAGGTAGGGGATACTGTTGCGAAGGTAGGGGATGCTGTTGCGGCCGTACCTGCAAAAGTTGAGGCTGTTAAGTCAGGCAAGTCTGAACCGGCTAAGAAGGCTAAGGTAGAGAAAAAGTCTAAGAAAGAAAAGGAACCAGTCGCTAGCGTTCCTGCTAAGACTTCCGAACCCGCCAAGGTACCGGCTGCTGCAACTAACGGAAAAGTGCCGAGTCAAGCTGAACCGATTCGGACTTTTGCTCCTAATAATTTAATGCCGATACCAACTGCAACTCGTCGCAGCCCTGGCCCTAGCATGAACAATTTCCGGGAAATGGCACGTCAGGTAAAAATGAAGTAGGAAATTGAGAATTGGTAATAGGGAATTGGGCATTTGAGAATTGCAAATGCTGGGGTTAAAAAATTCAAAATGTCATTGCTCATTTTGAATTTTTAACTCTTTTTTTATTCCCTATTTCCTAGGTTTTTGAGAAAGGCTAATCCACTGTATAGCTGGAACGCAGAGTCCCAAGGAGTTTCGGATTTGCGCTCGACCTCTACATGAGATACGATTTTGCTTAACATCTGCGTGTAATCGAGGACTGTCTCGGCAAATAAAGTAAATTCCGACCACACTGTAACGTCAAGCTGTTGGTCAAATATTTCCAGCAAGTGATTCCAGTTAATTCTGGTGGTACTTTGAGGTATTTGTGGGGATTTTTTGACTCTGGATGTTTTGTTTTTCGGGTTCGGTGAAGCTGCGCTAGTTGCTGAAATTTGGGTGAAGTCAACGCCTTGTTGAAATTCGTAGCTTTGGTCGCAAATTCGCAGAATGCAGTTGCGGCTGGGAATGTGCAAGTCGCAGATTTGAGCGTAATCTTGGGTAATTTCTTTGTGGCGAAATTGATCGGTTCTGCGGTTGGGCGAGTAGTCCATGATTTCCATGAACATCGGCAACAAGCCTTCTACTCTTTGGCTGACTTCTGACCAGTGAAATTCGATAGAACCGAGTCTATTTAGGTTGTCTTTGCAAACAACGGCTGGGGAAGAGAGAGACTGGAAGTGTTGCACTCGGAAGATTTGGATTTTTTGAATGTCGGCTAGGGTTGCCCAAAATACGGGAATGCCGACGTTGAGGAGTTCTTTGCCGTAAATTCGGAGTTCGGCGATGGGGCCAGTTTTGTAGAGTCTCCAGCCGCGGCTTTGAATTTGCGTCCGGGTTGTGTAGGCGTCAATTTTGAAGATTCTGCTGATATTTTGTACGGCTGCGGGTTTGTTTTCGGGGCTGACGGCTTCGAGGATTAGGAGTCCGGGTTCGAGGTTGCTGGGGTCGTTTTTGGCGGTTTCTATGGCTTGTTGGCGGAGGTTTTGTTCTATGGTTTCTATCCGTTGAATGCCTTGGCGCGCCTGGGTAACGATTTTGGGGTTGGTGATGTCGCGGAGTATTTGTTTATAGGTTGTTTGGGCTTTTTCGAGGTTATTGGTGAGTTCGTAGTAGCGGCCAATGTAGTATTTTACCCAGGGATTTTCGGGTGATTCTTTTTGCAGTTGTTTGATGAGTTGGGCTGCTTGTTTGTAGTCTTGGCTTTCTAGGGCGGTGGCTATTTGGTGGATGTCTGTCATGGCGGTTGGGGGAATGGGTGTGTTTCTATCTTGGCTGATGTTTGGTTGGTTCCGCCAGTGGTTAACAATTTTGGCTCTTGTGTTAAGTTATAGATATGATATGAAACTATGACAATCATTGAAAAAATACGTGTCAAAATTGTAAAAAATGATTTTGAGCTTTCACAACACGCCGTAAACCAAAGCATAGTTCACCGTATCAGGGTACAAGAACTCCGGGAAGCAATAATGACTGGTGAAGTTATCGAAGAGTATCCCGATGACAAATATGGCCCAAGCTGTTTGATTTTCGGCTTCACCATTGCCAATAGACCTTTGCACGTTCAGTGCAGTTATCCATCTCGCCCTTTGGTAAAAATCATTACTTTATACGAACCAGATCGGAAAATTTGGCTTGATTTTAAGTTAAGGATAAATCAAAATGAACAATGATATTTGGAAAGAAACAATGGTGGAACAAAAGGTAACTTACACGCTTGAAATCAATGGTAAGTTTATTATTATTGAAAATGTTCCTGCTAGAGTGTGTTTGGAAACGGGTGAGCGTTTTTTTTCGCCTGAGACTGTGGAACAGTTGCAGAAGATGATTTGGGAAGATAGAAAGCCGACTAGGGTGATTGAAACACCTGTTTTTGAGTTTGCTTAGCGGTTGGTTTAAGTTTATTTAAAGCTGGTTGGAATTAACGCTTAATGTGTAAGTACCTTTGCTGGTGCGATCGCCTCCTTTAACAATTATTTTATAAGTGCCGTTAGTAGGCAATTTTACGGTGAGTTGAGACTCTCGGCGATTCTGGGAGTTACCTGTTGTTTGGGCAATATTTTTGCCGCTGGTGTCGAACAGTGTTATGTTGTGGTCGAATGCTCTGCTTTTGAGGTCGATCGTAATAGATTGACCTGCACGTCCTTGGAACGTATGTTCGCGGGATTCGCCTGCTTTTAAGGTTTCTTGCTGCTGGAGGATGGAAAGGGAGGTGAGTTTTGCTCGATCGACATTACTGAAATCTAAGCCATAATTTGTCATGGGTGTATCCAAACCATTTCCTTCTCTGACTGTGATGATAAAAGCAGTTTTATTTTTGGTATCTGGGACTATTTTATCAATAAAATTGGCTTGTATTTTGGGTTGACTTAAAGGTTTTGGTTGGTTAAAATTTGGTTTTGATACACATAGAATCACGCCTCCATCTTGATAGCGGGCGCTGTAGAATAAATATTTTTGACCGTTAGTTGTAAATTCGTTTGTGAAAAAGATAGTGTATCTTTCAAGTTGGGGTAGTTGTTGGTTACGGCGACAATTTTTATCGATGTAGATTTCGGTGGCTGGCTGCGCTTGGGCGAAAACCGCTGGTGTGATGGCGGTTATAAATGATGCTGAAATGAGGGTGATGGTAAAGGGGAGAGTTTTCATAATACTTGTTTCTATTTCTTTTGGTCAGGAATTGTAGTGAATACGCGGATACATTCTGCGAGTCTTTTTTCGCCAAAATCAGGTAGTTGGCTGATGTTGAGTTGGTGCCATTTGCTGAAATCGAAGGGTTTCCCGGAGGAGAATTCCCATTTAGCGCGATCGTAACCTTGGTCGGGAGGAGATGCTATGGTTTGAATATTCAGAGTGTTCTGACTAATTATACCTTTCAAGCAGCTATTGTCGCTCGTATTGCTGCGGTATTCAAAGGCTGTGAAGCTTTCACCTGTTTTCTGGAAAATCATGTATTGAGTTGCTAGGCGGTTGGCGAATGGTACTTCTCCGTAAAAATATTTGCCGTCTGGTAGGTTTTGGAGTGTCTGCGCGGGCTGGGCTAAAATGGGTAAGGGGCAAATAGTGAGGATTGCTAGGCTGGTGCTGAGTAGGATGTGCGATCGCCTTTTCATGATTTTTTTAGTTATTTTGGGCGATCGCTCTTTTATAACACAAAATCAGGTTGATTCGTCAGCGTTCAAACGATCGCAGGACTAACATAAAAATTGGTTTGATGCGCTAATTGAAGGGGGAAGGTGCGCACTGCGCACCCTACATCAGCTTCTGTCTAAGTTTTGTCTTCGTCAAACATCGCCAGAAACACCAACTTTTACACGGTGTACTTCCTGTTTTATCTCTTTTTTAAACGACTTTGTAATTCAGCGGTGCGTTGTGTGGTCTTTCTTTCTAAACATTGATTGAGAAAACCGCTATAACCAGTACCACCTCGATTTATTGAAACTTCAAGATTGCAGTCTTGATCCCGTGACTTAATCCATTGTCGCTGTATTTTGATCAGTGTCGATCGCTCTTGGCGGCTCAATTTAGACATCAGTTGTTTGTAAACCTGGTTCAGTCGTTTGTCCGAGGCGTCGTACCTTAAGCGCAGACACCTGTTAATCTCTATGTTAGTTGTGGCGTTTTCGCAAATATAGTGTTGTTGAGCTATCAGAGTTGGTGTGACTTCGATCGTCCCTTTTGACTCTGCAAACACTGGCGAAGACGTAAATCCAACAATAGCTAAGCCTACGACTGCATTAAAAATCGATCGCCCTTTCATAAATTTTCCTCTGTGTTATAAGTTTTCTTGTTGTTGCAAATGCAGCCTTGGTAAACCGCAACAGCAATACTCAAAAGGCTGTATAGATTTATATATCTCTCTCTTTCAGCCTCTTTCCGCTCTATTTATGCGAAAAATCGAGTTTCTTACAAAACTTTACATAAAGTTGCCAAATCTGGCTGGATACGAATAGGGGGGGGAATTGAGATCGATCGCACTTAAAGCAAATCAAATCGGTTTCAATACTTTTCCAATTCCGCAGTGCGCGCTTTTGTCATCCGATCTAAACATTCATTGAGGAAACCGGAATGGCCAGTACCGCCACGACTTCTATAGGTTTCAAATTCGCAGTTATTGTCGCGCAACTTAATCCACCCTAATTGTGCTTCCGCAAGAATCGATCGCTCTTCGCCGCTCAATTTAGCAACCAGTTGCTTGTAAACCTCATTCAACTTCTTGTCTGAGGTTTCGTACCTAAACCTAATACAAGCTCTGACTTCCACGTCTCCTTGCGGGCGATCGCAATTAATCTGTTGAGCAATCGGAAAACGCCCAGATTGTGCAAAAACTGATGTTGTTGCTAACATTGTCAAAAGCGCAATCGAGCAAAAGAGCGATCGACTTTTCCGTAAATTTATTTTCATTATCCTTGAAACCAGCTATTTTACCAATTTTATTAACACAAGACTGATTTGATTGAATGAATTTAAAGATTGTTTTTAGACTTGGCGATAGATGCCCTGTTTATCAGATTGCTAAAGTATGCTTGAGCGCTGCATCTACTGCGGCCATATTTGACCAAATACCAATTTTGCGATCGATTTCAACTTCTAGAAGCGTCACCAGATTGTCTGTCATGATTACCGAGTCAGCCAACAATCGTGTTTGCTTACCTTCCGGTGTTTCTAGGGAAACTAAAACTCGGCTTGGATGTCCTGCACGGGCTAAATTGCTAGTAATCATTGCTGTAATAGTTTGCCCTAAACCAGATCTCAAATTGTCTGATTGAACTATCAAAACAGGACGGCGCTTGGCAGTACGCAAATCAGCATTGGGAAACAAAACCAGGACTACATCACCACGATTATAAAGCATCATAAGCATCCATTTCCGGTCGTTCCCAATCCTCTGCGAATCTGCTCAACCTGATCCTTAAATCTGCTGCTTTCTCCCGATCGATACCGCGAGATTGTAGCTCTACCAATCCTGATTCTGCCAGAAAAGTAACGATAACTTTCCCTTCTGTTAAGTCACCCGGAGTTTCCAATAACACAACTTTGCCATCTCGATATATACCCTTTACTGATTTTAACATTTTAGTTTTATTCCTAATGAATCATTGACATTTTAGCTTCGTTTACGATATCTAGCACTTCAGAGAAATATTTGTTGAGGATTGCCACTTTTCAAAAGCTGCTCCTACTAACGATAAAGCCACCATCGGTGCTGTTACTGCTCTCAGGATTCTACTACCCAAAGAAACAGGTTCAAAGCCACATTCGATCGCCCTTTCCACTTCTCCATCAGTCCAGCCGCCCTCCGGGCCAACCGCAATCGCGATCGATTCCGGTTCTTGCTCCCCCCTTAGCAAGGGGGGCTGGGGGGGTTCCTCCGGTTCTTGCTCCCCCCTTAGCAAGGGGGGCTGGGGGGGTTCCAAACCACTCAAACAATCCCACAAATGCCGATTGTCCCCGCGAGCAAGACAAATAAATCGATATTTTTGACTGCAATCTTTGACAGCTAAATCAAAGGAAACAGGTTCATAAACCGCTGGTACAATTTGACGTTCCGACTGTTCCGCCGCCTCCGCAGCAATCCTTCTCCAGCGATCGACCTTTTGAGCACTCGGTTTGAGCAAAGTGCGATCGCTCGTCATCGGCACAATACTTGCCACACCCAACTCCGTCGCCTGTCTCACAACCTCGTCAAAGCCGTTTCCTTTGGGCAATGCCGCCATCAAAGTTACTTCCACTGGTAGCTCCATGTTTACAGCAATCTCCTCTGCTATCGAGGCAAATAACCCGGTTTCCCGTGCTTCTAGGGCTGCTGACCACCAATGTCCCCGTCCGTCCATTGCAATAAATCGATCGCCCTGATTCAGTCGCAACACTCGGCATAAATAATGCTGTTGTTCGGGGGTTAAGTTGATTGTGTGATCGCAAATTTGATCTGCATTAACTGCTAATCTTTGTAGTTGGGGCATTTAATTTTGGATTGTTCGTTTTTCTATTAGATTTTTTTTCTTTAACCGCAGAGAGCGCATAGAACGCAGAGGAAGAGAGGAGGAGAAGGGATCGTTTTTTTGTTGGCAAGTTTAAAGGCAAAGCATTTACAATCAGATTTATGTTGAAAATCTAATTTTTTCTGCAAATGCTTTGCCTTTATATTAATTTTGTGTGAGGTTTATCTGATGCGATCGAAAATCGAGAATCGGCTTATGCTTCCTCCTTAATCTTCTTCAAATAAGTGGAAATTGCCTCTGTAGCTAACTGCGTGATTGGCTTGCCCTGGCGGGCTGCTTCTTCCTTGAGCTCGTTGTAGATTTCATCGCGGACACTAATTCGACGGCGGACTTTGCCACCGCCAGCAGTGGGAGTCTCGTTTTCATCGTCGTTACTAGACGTAACAGCTAAATCATTAATCTCAGTTGTCATCGAGTCAGTAGATTGGTGATTGGTTACAAATTGACGGATAGATTCTAACCCAACGCGATCGCAAAAATCGCCAAAACTCTCACTCTTTTGCCGTTTTTGCTTGAAATAAACAAAAATCGGCTCCAGAAAAGCTTCAAAATTATTGATGTGCAGCTTTTCCTCAATCGGTTTTGCCAGCCGCGTTTGCGATGGAGAACCGCCCAGCCAAATCTGGTAGGATTCCGGCGAACTCCCGACAAACCCCAATTCTGCCATATAAGGGCGGGCGCATCCATTGGGGCAACCAGTCATCCGCACCACAAAATGCTCGTCTTCTAAACCAACTTTGGTCAAACTCGCCCGAATTCGATCTAAAATTGCCGGAATCACGCGCTCGGACTCGGTAATTGCCAGCCCGCAGGTTGGGAATGCCGGACAAGCCATAGCGTAGCGCACTAAGGGGTCGATCGCAGTTTCCCGCTGAATGCCACATCGATCGAGTATGCCCTGAATTTCTGATTTGATATCCGGTGAAATATCGTAAATCATCACGTTTTGGTGCGGAGTCACCAGCATCGGCAAGTTATACTTCTGCACGATTTCCCGCAAAGCCGTTTTTAGCTGAAACGAGCCTTCATCCTTAATCCGGCCATTTTCTACGGAAATGCCGACAAACAGCTTGCCGTCGCCTTGTTCGTGCCAGCCCAAGAAATCCAAATACTTCCACTCAGGCAGCGGTTTAAACGCTTCTAGCGGTTTGCCAAAATATTCTGCGACTTTTTCTTGGAACCACTTGACACCTTTGTCATTAATCAGGTACTTGAGTCGCGCGTGCCGTCTGTCTGTGCGATCGCCAAAATCTCTTTGTGTTGCTACAATTGCCTTGACCAAACTGTAAACATCATCCTTGGCAACATAGCAAATCTCATCAGCAAGGCGAGCAAAAGTCTCTTCTTTATTGTGAGTGCGGCCTAAACCACCGCCAGCAAACACGTCAAAACCTTGCAGATTCCCAGCTTTGTCAGTAATTACCACCAAGCTCAAATCCTGAGAGTACAAGTCAATTGAATTGTCTCCCGGTACGGTAACAGAACACTTGAACTTACGCGGCATATAATGCTCGCCGTAAATCGGTTCTTCCTTGTCGTCGCTAAAGATTGTGCCGTTGCCGTTTTGCTGTCTGGCGGCCTTGACTGCGGGGTCTTCCTCAGCCGAAACTGCCTTTTCGCCGTCCAACCAAATTTCGTAATAACCACCAGTTTGCGGTGTTAGCAAATCGGCGACATTGTTGGCATATTTGAGCGCATACTCGTATTCTGGGCGATTTTTGTACGGTGCTGGCGGTGCCATGACGTTGCGGTTCAAGTCGCCGCAAGCTCCCAAGGTTGACCCCATATTTTTAATAATTGAGGAAAACACTGCTTTAAGATTTTTTTTCAACACGCCGTGAATTTGGAAACCTTGGCGGGTTGTGACGCGGAGCGTGTGGTTGCCGTATTCTTCGGATAGCTTGTCTAAGGCCAAGAATAGCTGCGGCGGAACGAACCCGCCGGGATTGCGGGTGCGGAGCATGAACTGATAGTCTTTTTCTTGTCCTTTAACTCGATTGTCGCGATTGTCTTGCTGGTACGAGCCGTGAAATTTGAGAATCTGAATCCCGTCTTCGGTGAAGTGGGTTGTGTCTTGTAACAGTTCAGTCGCAACGGGTTCTCGTAAATAGTTGCTGCGTTCTTTGAGGCCTTCTGATTTAGATGGCTTGCGCGCAACAGGGGTTGATGTCGAAGATGTGATCATGGGAATGTATAGTGCCAGTTATAATTAGAGGAAGGTCGATCGAATATTTCTTGAGAATTTGACGCTCGACCAACTTGTAATTGAGAAACATTCGCAGAAATGCTTGTTCGGATCTGTTGACAACTCGGTTAATAACTAAGTTAATAACGGTAATCCGGTAGGAATTCTGATGTTGTTCTATTGTAACACGATCGAGCCGGGGCAAGAAAATTGTAATTAAGAGTTTATACTTTCGCTAGCTTAACTGCCGGAAACTTTAGAAATAATTAACCTCAAGCACTGAAACTATGTCACTGTATGACGAAGACACCTTTGTGGTGTTAGAAACAAACCAGCCGGAGCAGTTTGTGACTGCGGCGGAACTATTAGAAAAGCTGAAAGCGGTCTTAGCTCAGGAACATGAAGATTTGCCAGCCGACGTGCTAAAATTCTCTTCTGTGGAAGAACAAGCTAAGTATTTAATTGATACTTATTGTGAATTAGATGTCGGGCCTGGAAAGTTTTTGCAGTGGTACGCAGTCCGTCTAGAAAAGTAATTTTTGGCATGGGGCATCGGGCATCGGGCATCGGGCATCGGGCATTGGGCATCGGGCATTGGGCATCGGGAATTGGGCATCGGGAATTGGTTATTAAAACAAATAACAAGTAACAAGTAACAAATAACAAGTGACAAATAACAAGTGACAAATAACAAGTGACAAATAACAAATAACAAATAACAAATAAGCTGTTCTACATTTAAATTGTGTCTCAAAAATCAATCAAACAATGAGTGGTATGGGATTCGACGCCGTACCGAATATGTAATTTAAATGCGCGACAGCTTAACAAGTGACAAATAACAAATAATAACCAACAATTAACTCATGCCCGATGCCCGATGCCCGATGCCCCATGCCCAATTCCCAATTCCCGATGCCCAATTCCCAATTCCCAATGATTAATCTTCTAATTGTTGTACCGATGATACTTCAACGGCGGTAACGTCGATCGTACCGGGCGGCGTCAAGCGGCTAAAATGACCTTCCTCTATTTTCAAAGGTTCGCCACAATTAGCACACTGAAACTGAGTTTGATTTAAAGCTGTGAATTCGTATTGACAAACTGGACACTTGTCTTCAATTAAATTGCGTTTCAACCACCACTGAAGCACGAAAAATCCCACCACAGGTGTCAGCAGCAACAAACCTACTACAATCAAAAATGATTTAACTACCCAGCCCAAACCAATTGACACCAACAAACACGCGATGCCCAGCAGTATCAGCCAATTGCTAATACGCGGTAAATTTAAAGATATTTTGGGGGTGCCTTGGTTCACGGTGGTCTCCTTGGGTGTCTTTGCAGGTAGGCTTGACTCTATCCTACTCAGAAATTCAGGCGGTCGATCGACTTAATCTTCCCATTGTACACGCAGAAACCGCTCTCTACGTTACAAGTTAATCTGAGTCAGAGGGTTGAAAAATCCCTTGTAAAGATTGACAAAGGGATGCAAAACTAAATTGTGCCAGGGTTTGTTCCCTCAACCAAGGGCGATCGCACCTTTGATCCTGTCCTCGCAAAATTTCTACACAAGCAACCGCTACTGCTGCCGAATCTCGGTGAGGAACTCGCCATCCCAGTTTACCATCTTGCAGCGGATCTGCCGAACCGTCCGCGTCCCCCGCCAGCACGGGTACTCCGCAAGCTAGAGCTTCCAAATAAGCTATACCGAAGCCTTCCTGGGAGGGCATTACATAAGCATCCGCCAACTGGTAATGTGCTGCTAAATCTGCTGTCGGTACAAAACCCGCAAATATTACTTTTTCGGCAACTCCCAAATCTTGGGCGATTTTTGCTAATCTAGGGCGATCGTCCCCGCGTCCAATAACTAAGTATTTCACATTGGGAAAACTTTTGGCAATTTCCGGCAAAGCTTGAATTGTGACATCGACACCTTTGTAACTATCGTGCGATCGCAATCTTGCCACTGTTATCAATATTTTAGCATTAATGAGATTATATTGTTTTAATAAATGTTGCGATTTTGGGCCGATTGTAAATATATTCCCATCTACCGTACAAGGCACTATGGGGAATTTTTCTGGATTTAAGTTGTTAATTTGGCAAGTGCGATCGCGCGTGTACCTGCTAATTGTCCAAATGCTGTCCGCTTGTCTCATTGCTGTTTGATATTTCGGAGCCAGCGGTTCCCACACTTCCTTGCCGTAAGTTAAAATTGTATAGGGAATTCCCAGCGATCGGCACAAAGTTTGAATCAGCGGTGCGAGGTTGATGTGACCGCAAAAAACTCGCTGCGGTCGTTTTTGCACCAAGCAATTTAGCAATATTGTAGCAAACTTAAGACGACCCAACCAAGGACGATCGGTTTTGAGGTAATAAAATTTAATATTTTTTGACTGGTAAGGATTCTTGCAGTCTGGAGAATCTCGCAACAGCAAAACTTGAGCTTGCGGCGGAGAGTTTGCCGCTGCGGTTAATGACACGTAAGCTTTCAGGATGTCTCGAACGTAGGATTGAATCCCGCCTTCGCTGGAAAATATTTCTAAGAAGCAGAATAGGTAATTTGTCGATCGCATCTCAGATTTACGCCTTGAGGGCGCAGACAATTATTTCTGTAAAATGAGTTTGCGAAAAAATGGCAATTACAGTCTACTATAATCGACCCTAATGGACTCTAAACTTAATGAATTTTTACAATCTCCTACACCGAGCAAACTTTAAGAATTATTGAGTTAGCGGAATCAGACCAGAATGCGGGTTATTATTATCAGTGCCGATATAGAGGATCGGATATTTAGTTTTTGGTAGAAGTATTGTCTATCCAAAGATAGATATTAAGCCCCTATTTAACTGTTAGGATAAACCAAGATAGAGAACTAAATTAAATATGACTCGCTCGGGTTTTAAAAGCAAGTTGTGAAATATTTTGTCAAAAATTGTCTCTTAAAAGTTTTCTTGAAGATTGAAAAAAAGAATGCTCATCAAGCATTTAATACATTCAAGCATCGTTGATTTTATTTGCAGCTAGGACAGAGATTTATATTCGTATTTCTTCTGTTCGCACAAGCAGTCTAGCGAGCCGATCGAGAAAATTTTACGAGCGCAAAATAAACAAGGTATCGTACAATCCTGTACCGGGAAAATCCTGTCACCTAAAACATTAGGTATTCGAGCTGAAACCTGACAAAAGCTAATGTTAGGTTGGCAACGTCATATTTACGAACGACTCTCTCCAAACGAGCCTTCATTGGAGTTTGAGGTGAAACGAGTAACGATCGCACTCAGTCTTTTTAGTCTACTCAGCAGCACTCTGGCAAGTTGCACAGCAGCTTCCCGGAACGCTCAAAACGGCACACAACCAAGCAACTCTGAACTTTCATCAGTTGCTGTAGCAGTCCGCGACCTCGGTAATCCATTCTTCGTACAAGTCGGCAAGGGCGCTGAGGCCGAAGCCAAGAAACTCGGCGGTGCAAACGTGAGGACAACTCTCGTTTCCAGCGGCGACGATTTAAATCAGCAATTTAATCAAATCGAAAACTTTATTGCCTCTAATGTCAGCATGATTATACTCAATGCTGCGGACACCAAAGGCATTGCACCCGCTGTCGAAAAAGCCAAGCAAGCCGGAATTCCGATAATTGCAGTTGATACCGCCGCCGAGGGAGGCGTTGATGCGACAGTTACTTCAAATAACGTGCAAGCTGGCGAAGTAAGCTGTCAATATATAGCCGATCGCTTGAAAGGAAAAGGCAGCGTTGTGATTATCAACGGGCCTCCCGTCGCTTCAGTGGTCGAGCGAGTTCAGGGCTGCCAGAGTGTGCTCTCCAAATATCCCGATCTCAAGGTTCTTTCCAAAGATCAGAACGCAGAAGGTAGTCGCGATGGCGGGTTAAGAGTGATGAGCGATTTGCTTACTTCCTTCCCAAAAATTGATGCTGTTTTTGCAATTAATGACCCCTGTGCTATTGGTGCAGAATTAGCAGCCAAACAAGCACAAAGGAGCGAATTCTTCATTGTGGGAGTCGATGGTGCACCTGAAGCTTTAGATGCGCTCAAGCAGAACAACAGTTTATTTGTGGCTACAGCAGCTCAAGATCCCTTTCGCATGGCAGCCAAGGCAGTTGAAGTCGGCAACGACATTCGGAAAGGCAAAAAGCCAGCCAATCCAAACATTCTGATTCCAGTCGCGCTGATTACTCGCGAAAACGTCAATCAACATAAAGGCTGGACAAGCGAGTGACCTTCTTCGTGTCAAGTTAAGACTAAAACCTTGGAGGAATCCCGTTTTTACCCTAGTCTAGATTCCCCTTAAGAATGGGGACTTTGAAAAGCATCTTCTCCCCCTCTTAAGAAGGGGGATATAAGTTTAATAGTCAAGCAGATTTCCTTAAGGTATTTACGATGGTAAATAGCACTCAAGATTCAATTAAAACTAAGCCAGTCCTCGAAATGCAAGGTATTACAAAAACCTTTCACGGTTTTACAGCCTTGCACGATGTAAATATCACCATTTACCCAGGCGAAGTCCACGCCCTCATGGGGGAAAACGGTGCGGGCAAAAGTACGCTGATGAAAATTCTGGCGGGAGCCTACATAGCTGATGCAGGCGAAATCAGAATTGACGGTCAAGCTGTTAAGATGACAGACCCCGGTCAAGCCAGAAATTTAGGGATAGCGATTATTTATCAAGAACTCAATCTCGCCCCCAATCTGACAGTTGCTGAAAACATTTTTATGGGCAGCGAGCTGAAGAAAGGAGGTACATTTTTAGACCAAGATGAAATGCGACGTAGGGCCGCTGAGGTATTAAAAAACCTCGATGCAAGTTTTGATGCTGGAGACCTGGTTTCCACACTTTCAATTGCCGAACAGCAGCAAGTGGAAATAGCTAGGGCGCTCAAAGATAAAAGCCGAATTTTAGTAATGGACGAGCCGACGGCAGCGCTTTCAGACCGCGAAACAGATAAGCTTTTTGAAGTGGTTCGCCGTTTGCGGACTGAGGGAATTGCTATTATTTACATCAGCCACCGGATGGAAGAGATTTATGCCCTTGCCGATCGCGTGAGCGTCATCCGAGATGGCGGGTATATTGGCTCTCTTGAAAAGCACGAAATTTCTGCCAATCGCTTGGTGGAAATGATGGTGGGTCGTTCTTTACAGGATTTGTACGAAAACAAGCATCAAATAACACCGGGTGCTGTTGTTCTTGACGTAACAAATTTAAGCGACGGCCACAAAGTAAAGCCTGCTACTTTTCAACTTCATGCGGGCGAAATTCTGGGTTTAGCGGGTTTAGTTGGCGCTGGCAGAACAGAACTTGCCCGCCTGATTTTTGGTGCAGATCGAAAGACAAGCGGTGAAATAAAACTCGAAAATCGTCATCTTAATGTCTCGACACCCAATGAAGCAATGGCCGCCGGAATTGCTTACGTGCCCGAAGATCGCAAGGCTCTTGGACTATTTTTGGAGGCAACTTCGGGGGAAAATATCACCATGAATGTCCTCGATCGAGAAGCAAAAGCTGGCATTATTAACTCAAATTTTCTGTTGAAAATTGTCAATGATGCTATTGATAATTTGCAGATTCGCCTTGCAAGTCCGAGCATCAGGGCAATGGATCTTTCTGGAGGAAATCAGCAGAAGTTGCTGCTAGCGCGTTGGTTGGCTATCAACCCAAAGGTACTTTTGCTAGATGAACCGACGCGGGGTGTGGACATTGGCGCAAAAAGCGAAATTTATCGAATTATTAGCGATTTGGCAGCCAAAGGTGTGGCTATTTTGATGATTTCCAGCGAGTTGCCGGAAATTGTGGGAATGAGCGATCGCGTCTTAGTGATGCGAGCAGGAAGCCTCGTCGGTGAAGTAGGCGGAACGACTGGGGAAAAGATTACGCAAGAAAACATTATGGCTTATGCCACTGGTGCAAAAGAGGTAGTAAAATCATGAGTCAAACGCAAACAAAAACCAGCGGAAATTCAGGGAGCGATCGGCAGAAAGCAAGTAAAGCTCAAGCTTGGAGAAATTTTATTCAGGTTGCCGGTATCTTACCAATTTTGGTTGGGATCTGTATAATTTTTTCCTTGGTAACGCCCAACTTTCTTTCAGTAGGAAATTTGATCAATGTCATCCGGCAAGCATCGATCAATATTGTCCTAGCTACCGGCATGACTTTTGTGATTTTGACAGGCGGAATTGACCTTTCAGTCGGGTCAATTTTGGGCGTGACGGCAGTTGTCGGGGTGCTGGTTTCTTTAGTTCCAGGCCTCGGTTGGTTTGCCGTACCGGCTGCGTTAATAGCCGGAGTATTTTTAGGATTACTTAACGGCTCGCTAATTGCCTATTTAGGTTTGCCTCCGTTCATCGTAACCCTGGGTTCTTACACTGCTTTGCGGGGAGTGGCTTATTTAGTAGCTAACGGCACGACAGTTATTAATAGAAATCTCACTTTCGCTTGGATAGGTAACAGCTATGTTGGCCCTATTCCCTGGTTAGTTATTATCGCTTTTCTCGCAGTGTTAGCGAGTTGGTTTGTCTTGCGGCGGACTGTTCTAGGGAGGCATATTTATGCCGTGGGAGGCAACATTCGGGCAGCACGATTGACAGGTATTAAGGTGAGTCGCGTGCTGTTATTTGTCTATGGTGTGAGTGGGTTGCTTTCTGGTTTAGGTGGAATTATGAGCGCCTCGCGCCTCTACAGTGCGACGGGGATGTTGGGACAGGGCTACGAATTAGATGCGATCGCTGCTGTAATTTTGGGAGGAACGAGTTTTACAGGTGGAATTGGTACTATTTGGGGTACTTTGCTGGGGGCTTTAATTATTGCCCTGCTCAACAATGGACTAACTCTCATGAATGTATCTTTCTTCTGGCAGTTAGTTGTCAAAGGTTTGGTGATAATTATCGCAGTGACGATTGACAAAGTTCGCACAGGCTCAAGCGCAGCGTAAAGGTATTGCTAATTCGGTGTCTCGGTTCCTGATGCGGAGCTTTTTCCTATGCAAATCCAGCATTTTTATCAACTGATTACTGGTTTTATCCTGGGTTCACCTGCTGTATTTCTACTAACATCATCCCCAAGTTTTGCTGCACCAATTGATAGATTAGTTGCTCCTGAACCGTTAAATACCTTGGCAGAAGACCCCTTCGCGCAGGTGAATTCTGTCTCTCAACTCTCGGATGTAAAACCAACTGACTGGGCGTTTCAGGCGCTCCAATCTCTAGTAGAACGCTACGGCTGCATTGCCGGTTATCCCGACGGCACTTATAGAGGAAACCGCGCGCTGACGCGGTACGAATTTGCAGCAGGATTGAATAGCTGTCTCGATCGCATCAGCGAACTAATTGCCACAGGAACAACCAACCTGATTACTGGGGAAGATTTAGCGATCGTCCAAAAGCTGCAAGCAGAATTTGCCACTGAATTATCGGTGTTGCGGGGTCGAGTCGATGCTCTTGATGCACGCACAGCCGAACTAGAAGCGCATCAGTTTTCGACTACAACTAAGCTGAATGCGGAAATTATCGTGGTGGTAACAGATACCTCCGGTAACAGTGTTGGGGATTCGCGCGATCGCACCAACACTATTGTTGCCAACCGGGGGCGATTAAATTTTGAAACCAGCTTCACCGGTCGCGATATGCTGAGAACCCGTTTGGAATTCGGCAACTTGGGCAGGATTGCCGACAATACGGGTACAAATATGACGGCCTTGAACTTTGATGGCAATGTCGATAACACAATCACCGTCCCTCACGTATTGTATGTGACCCCGCTGACATCTAATCTCGCGCTGACCGTTGGCCCGACAGGTGTTGGGTATCCCGATATTACGGATTTGCTGACTCCTCCAACGATCGCCAGCGATAGTGAGGGAATTCCCTCGAAGTTCGGACAATACAATCCCCTTTACCGCCGGGGAGGTGGCGGTGCGGCTGTCAACTGGACGATCGTCAAAAACCTCACCCTGACAGTGGGCTATGTCGCCGGCAATCCCAATCTCTCGCAGCAAAGTAACGGTTTATTCAACGGTTCCTACAACGCTCTGGTTCAGCTTGCCTACCGGGCCGATCGCGGAGCAATTGGCGTAGCCTATTCTCGTACCTTTGCACCAAGCGGTAAAGCTGATCTCACAGGCGGTACGGGCAGTTTTCTGGCTGCGCGACCGTTTGGGGACAATATTGCTACATCCAGCGATTCTGTAGGCGTACAAGGATTTTACCGCCTTGCTCCCCGCTTCCAAGTTCACGGTTGGGGCGTTTATACTCGCGCCAATGCAGAAAATTCCGGTGTTAGCAGCCTTTCTAATGGTAGAGGTGGCGTGGTTTTGCTAAATGTTGACGGTGACGATCGCGCCGATATTGTGTATGGGGCGATCGGCATCAGTTTCCCAGATGTGGGAGGTGAAGGCAACCTACCGGGGATTTTAGTGGGTTTGCCAGGTCGCGTGACGAGCAGTAATGTGCGCCGCGAGCGAGATACTTCCTATCATATTGAAGCGTTCTATCGCTTTCAGGTCAACGACAACATTTCGATCACCCCTGGTGTTTGGGCCGTGGTTAATCCTGAGAATGACAGCCGCAACGACACTCAATGGGTTTGGTTGGTTCGCACTGGCTTTAACTTTTAACCGGAAAGATATTTTAGGACTTACTCACCTAGTCCGGGACGCAAAAACCCGGTTTCTTAACGTAATTGCCGGATTTGAGACGACAATCGCGAGAAACCGGGTTTTTTAGACCGATCGTGCATCCAGGGCTTCAAGTCCACTCCACAACAAAAAACCCCAGCCATCGCTGGCTGGGGTAGAAAATTATCAGGGTGCATCTACTAATATTTGCAACTATAACATACATTTGTGGGGTGTCACCCTTCATGGGTGACACCCAACGAAGATTTTAAGTCAGAATAAATTATGATTCAAGATGCCAATGATTAACAAAGCTTCTATATCATCTCGTTCTGTCCCAGCCGATCTAAAATTTAAGATTTAGAATAAATCTGTGCTAGACCTCAAATTAATCCGAGAAAACCCGCAAGCCGTGCAAGAAAGCCTCAACACTAGAGGAGGCAACTATGAAATCGAGCCGATTTTGCAATTAGACAAACAGCAGCGGGAGTTGGAAAACAAGCGATCGCAACTGCAAGCCCGCAGCAACGAAATAGCCAAACTCATCGGCCAAAAAAGAAAATCGGGTTTACCCCTCGAATCTCCCGAAATTCAGACTTTGCAAGCAGAAGGCAACGCAGTCGGCACGCAGTCGAACGAATTGCAAGCAGAGGAAAAAGACTTAAAAGCTCAAATAGAAGCATTATTGCTGCCACTTCCCAACTTGCCGGGCTCCTCAACGCCCTTGGGCAAAAATGAAGAAGAAAACGTCGAAATCCGGCGCTGGGGAGACGAATACATTCCCCAAAATCCCGATATTTTGCCGCACTGGGAAATTGGCGAAAAATTAGGAATTCTCAACTTTGAACGGGCAGTAAAAATTGCTGGGCCCCGATTTGTCACCTTAATTGGAGCCGGTGCAGCCCTGGAAAGAGCGATTATTCAATTCATGCTTGACCGCCACACCAAAGCTGGTTATATAGAAGTGATTCCCCCACTTTTAGTTAACACTGAATCCCTCACAGCTACCGGGCAATTGCCCAAATTTGCTGAAGAAAGTTTTAAGTGCGATCAAGACGATTTGTGGTTAATTCCTACTTCCGAAGTTCCGGTTGTCAATTTGTATCGAGGTGAAATATTGACAGCAGAACAGTTGCCGATTTATCACTGTTCTTTTACTCCTTGTTTTCGCCGAGAAGCTGGCAGTTACGGCAAGGATACGCGGGGATTAATTCGGTTGCACCAATTTAATAAGGTGGAATTGGTGAAACTTGTGCATCCGAGTACCTCTGAGGCAGAGCACGAAAAGCTTGTGCAGGATGCTGAGGGAGTTTTGCAGGCGCTGAAATTGCCTTATCGGGCGATCGAGCTTTGTACCGGTGACTTAGGTTTCGCGGCGGCAAAAACCTACGATTTGGAGGTTTGGCTGCCTTCTGCGGGCAAATACCGCGAGATTTCGAGTTGTTCCAACGTCGCAGATTTTCAAGCGCGGCGGGCTAACATTCGCTTTAAAGAAGCGGGGAAAAAAGGCACTCAATTTGTGCACGCGCTTAACGGTTCTGGTTTAGCTATCGGCCGGACAATGGCAGCTATTTTGGAGAATTACCAGCAGCCGGATGGAACTATAAAAGTGCCGGAAGTGCTGCAATCTTATCTCGGTCGCGAGGTCTTGTAAACTAGGTTTGTAAGCGGTTGTGCATTTAAATTGCCTATTTGGGGCGGGCTAGAAGCCCACCCCATAAGAATTTGATTATTTCTTGATGTGTAATTTAAATAGATTTCTTGCATATATCTTTGATTGATAGGTTGACCGCAGATGTCAGGCAGATAAACACAGATAAACGCAGATACAATTTTAAGATAATTGGTGAATAAATGCAATCTTGTCTATCTATTTTTCTTGAATCTCTTGTGGGGCGTTGCTCTGAGCATCACCCCAAATATACAATTTAAATGTCCCAACCGCCGACTCACAAATTTTTGAGCGCTTCCTTGATATCCAGCGCCAAAAATCTATCCAACGCTAAATACATCCAATAAACAGATAACTGAGCATCACTGCTAGTCTTTTGAAACCCCAAAGCAAAGCTCATTTTTTGATAACTGGGGTGAATAATTAGCGTGTACAAGTCGCAAAGATTAGGAAAATCTGTCTGCATTTCTACTAAAATTTTTTGTGCATCCTCAATCAAAGTAATCCGGTATTCTTCCAAGTATTTCGGATCGATGATCCAACAGCGAACAAATACTGACTGGCAATTTTCATCCCCTGGTAGCGCCATTTTGAAAGGATCGATCTCAGAAACAGAACTTAAATGCAGGCTTTTGCTGGGAGCACTAAAAAAATTAACTTCCGATTCACTAGCGGTGGGATAAAGTAAGTAAAACCCGACTGGATTGAGATTGTCGCAGCGACGCAAAACTCGTATTCCTTTTGAATATTGACCAGCCGAAAGTCGAATAATTTTAGCAATCTTTTGGGGAACTGCGTTCGTGCTGCGGTTCATCCAGTTATAATAAGTTGCTAGTAAATTTGCTACGGGAATTGCGTCGCATCGAGGGTTAAAATCATCTAATTTGAGTTTGACTGGATTTTCGGGCTGCGGGGTATCTAAAATTTCGGAAACTGGTTGAATTTCAATTGCTGTGGCGTTACCGTCAAAGTGTTTTGCGATCAATCCGAGTGCTGCTAATTTGTCTAACATCATGCCGGCGGCGCGATCGCTCCCGCGATCGGAATCGGAGTAAAATAGTTCTGCGGCTTCCCGGTGAGTGCACTGCACTTCTGTTGCTGGCAATTCCAGTTTCGCCAGCGGCGGTTTGAGGCGGGGCTGGCTTTCCTGAAGCTGTTTCACCGATAAGTAAATCCAAAGCCTGACAAAGCATTCAGCCCTAGTGCGAGTTACGCCTACTCGTTTCATCAACAGCGAAACAGCGGCGCGGCGTTGAGATTGAGAATACCAAGCATCTAGTTTTTCAATATCCATTTCAGTCGGGAAGCAGGAAAGGAACTCTAGTTATATATTTTGGCTTAATTTTTCAAAAAACTTCACTCCGCTTCAGGTTACTTGTTGCCGCTATTGCTCAACTTGCCTGATTGCCGGCGACTCTACAATATAGCTGGTTGCTCCTTGCAAGTTCACGACTTCACAAAGCACAATCAATTTTAGATGTTTTCTGGCTGGATTTAATAAAGCAACGAACTCGACTAAATTAGCAATTTTAGAGGTTGACGGTATGTACAGCGCTTATATCAATCGGATTGGAAAATTTTTGCCCGGAAAACCAATTAATAATGATGAGATGGAGGAGTATTTGGGCAAAATTGCCGATCGCCCTTCGAGAGTTAGAAAGCGCATTCTCAACAGCAACGGGATTAAACAGCGCTATTACGCGATCGACAAACAGCAGCAAACACTGTATTCTAACAGCCAAATGGCAGCCTTTGCCGTCCGGGATGCGATCGCCCAGGCAAATTTGGAACCAACGGCGATCGACTTACTAGCCTGCGCCACCACTTTACCAGACTTATTAGTACCAGGATTTGCCAGCACAGTACATGGGGAACTTTCCGAATTATCTCCCCTAGAAATAGTTTCAACTCAAGGAGTTTGCTGTGCCGGAATTACCGCCTTAAATTACGCCGTATCTCAACTCGAATTAGGCAAAAAACAAACAGCAATCGCCGTAGCCTCCGAATTTCCCTCGCGCCTGTTCAAAAACACCAAATTTGAAGCAGAAACATCAGTCCAAGCCGGAAAACCCCTACCTTTCGATACAGAATTTCTGCGCTGGATGCTATCAGACGGTGCTGGAGCATTTTTGTTGCAAAACCATCCCAACAGCACAGGAATTAGCTTAAAAATAGAATGGATTGAATTGATTTCCCACGCCAACGCTTATCCAGTTTGTATGTATTCAGGATTAGCAAACGAAACAGCAACCAAAAGCTGGTTAGATTATTCCTCCTACCTCGATGCAGCCGCAGCCGGAGCTTTTGACTTGCGGCAAAATATTCGCTTGCTCGACAATGTAATGCAATTAGGTGTTGAAGGTTGGCTGAGATTGATTAAAGCAGGGAAAGTTTTTCCGCAGGAAATCGACTGGCTGCTGTGCCACTATTCCTCTCACTTTTTCCGGGGACAAATTGTCGAACTTCTGGAACAAGCAGGCTGCATGATTCCTGAAGAAAAATGGTTTACCAACTTGTACACCAGGGGAAATACAGGCTGCGCCTCGATTTATTTAATGTTAGAAGAATTGTTCAATTCTGGCAAATTGCAGCCCGGACAAAAAATATTTTGTTTCGTACCGGAAAGCGGCCGCTTTACAACAGCTTATATGATGTTAACTGCTGTGGAAAATACCAATAAACCTATGATTTCTCAAATGTCTAAATCCGTTGATGTTCCCGAAGCTTCGCCTCTCGAAAGTGTTAAACCGGAACACCCCAACTCTCCGCAAGCTTATTTGTTGCGGGAGTTAGCCTGGATTTGGCTGAAGTTCGATCGCGAAATTCGTTCCGTTCCCATTGTCCGCAAATTGTACCGGGGAGAGTTTACAATAGAAGACTATCAAGCATTGCTGTGCAATCTCCGCCCGCAAGTTGTCGAGGGTGCTCGCTGGATTGCGCGCGCTGCTTCTAACATGACTGACTTCCGTTTGCGATCGACTTTTATCGGCCACGCCCAAGACGAACACCGCGACTATCAAATGCTAGAAAAAAATTATGTTTCTGTCGGCGGCGAGTTGTCAAAAATTGTCGAATATGATAAGAATATTGGCAGCGAAGCCCTATCAGCTTTTATCTTCCAGCAAGCATCGCGGGAAAATCCGGTTGATTTAATTGGTAGTATGTTTATTATCGAAGGATTGGGCAATCGGTTGGCGGGAAAGTGGGCAAAAGAAATTAAGGAAACTCTCGGATTGCAAGACGAACAAGTATCATTTTTAGCTTATCACGGAGCGAATGATGAGTCCCATTTAGCGAAATTAGAAAATTTGATTAATGCTGAATGGATGACGGATGATATCGCCCGCCGCATTGTCAAAACTGCCCGCGTTACTGCTCGTTTATATTTGCTGCAATTGGAGGAAATCCGCTAATGCAAAAGCTGCAAAAACAAGATACGGAAAATCTCCCGGATGAGCGAAAAATCCCTTATGCTACGAAACCCTACAACCGCCGAGATCCGAATGTTTGGGATGTCCTGTTTTGCGATCGGTCAATTCCCGTCGATTTAGTTGCAAAAGCATACATGATCCGGGATTTGCAAAACTGGACTCGCAGTTATTTGCTCATCCCGATTAAAGTAATTGCTAACTTGTTGCTGGCGGTAATTATGACCGCAAAGCGCCTGTTGCCATTTCAATTTCGCGCTTACACTTTAATGCACAAATCGGCAGCATTTTTCCTAAATAACTTTGTCTCGCCAGAAGCTTGTTATTTAATTGTGCGGCACATCTGCGCGGGTTCCAACATTATCAACTTCTTGATTGATAACGGCCCGGATACCCAGATTGAAAAGTCAAAATTGTATCCGCGCACAGTTAGCGATTTAGCTGACAATGCGTTTCTGGAACACGACTTAATTCTGTATAACTTTGTGTGGGACTACAACCAGGCAATGCTGACAAATCCCAACTGGTTGCAGATTGTCAAAAAACGGGGAATTAATTATGATAGCATTCAACCTGTGGAAGTTGCAATAGATTTTGAGAAACGCAGGTGGCTGAGGATTCTAGATTTAGAATCTGCGATCGAATTGTTTAAAGTATTTTATTCTCTGTGTTTGACTAGCGACGAATTTGCGCGAGCAGTTATGTCACTTCAGTTAGATGAAAACTTCGGAGTGTACGTCAGCGAAATTACCGGAAATTGCGACTGGAATCATGTAATTGTGAACCGCCATCCGCTAGCGCCAAACAGTCCGTTTAATGCAGCCCGTGACTTGTTTTTGCACGGGATCATTTCGGAATATCTCTATCGGTATTTGGAACTGCGAAAAGAGATGAGCAATGCTGAAAATTAGGGTGCTTAGGTAGGTGCAACGTAAGCACCTTACGAATATAATTAGCGCGTCCAATAACTTTTTGCGTAAGTCCTGAAGTTTGAAAGAATGGTTAATTTTTAGGTCAAAAATTAATAGGAAAACTCAAGCTGCTGCTAGCTGTGCTTGTTCTGCTGCTTTGGGCAAAGTCTGATTTACCACAATCCATTTGCCTGTAATTGGGTCGCGGTAAGTAATAAACGGATTAGATTTTAAAGGTTGACTGCAAGGTTTAGCGCCCATTTCTCACTCCCAATAGATGGTATTGAATAACTACTACAACACCCTACCTTTAATAATCGGCTATTTTGCCTAAAATCCGCGTGATTTATAACTCAACAATAGGTGATATTTTAGGTATGTTTTGGTGACATAGAACACTGCCTAATGTGATTTAAAACTGCGTTGGCAGTGAGCATTATCACCAAAAACCTTCCGTAAAAAAAATCTGCCTTCTGGTTTTTACCTTCTACCTTCAAAAGTGCCACTATTTTCAGTTAATATCTGATATTATTAAGTAAGGTAAAGACGTTTATCAGAGATCGCCCTCACAAATTTATGGTGCTATTTGGATTTGGCAAAAAGTCGAGCCTGCCCTCTGCTCAAGAGGCCTTACCGGGACGGGCAGAGCAGATAGCGGTACCGGCAACTCACTTTGTTAACGGCAATCCGCTCAAACCTCCCTTTCCAAACGGCATGGAGATTGCCGTGTTTGGTTTGGGCTGTTTTTGGGGCGCGGAACGGAAATTTTGGCAGCAAAATGGAGTTTTTTCGACTGCTGCGGGTTACGCGGCGGGGATTACTCCGAATCCTACTTATAACGAAGTTTGCAGCGGGATGACTGGACACAATGAAGTTGTTTTGGTTGTGTTCGATCCGAAAGTAGTAAGTTACGAAACGCTGCTCAAAGTTTTTTGGGAAAGTCACAACCCGACTCAAGGAATGAAGCAGGGTAATGATTCGGGTACTCAATATCGATCGGGCATTTACACGTATTCAGCCAACCAAAAACAGCTAGCTGAAGCTTCGCGTGATGCTTACCAGCAAGCTCTGACGGCGGAAGGTTACGGCAAGATTACCACGGAAATTCTGGAGGCTCCTGAGTTTTATTACGCAGAAAGCTATCACCAGCAATATCTTGCTAAAAACCCGAACGGTTATTGCGGTTTGGGCGGTACTAAGGTTTGTTTGCCTGCTATGTCTGAGGTTTGAGATTCGATCGCGCTTGATCGGGACACATAGATCAGACGGCGGTTGAAACCGCGTCTACACAAACGATGTCCGCCTCCGCGGACTGAAGATCAGATGGCGGTTTAACTGGTTCCCAGGCTCCAGCCTGGGAGCCCATATTTAGAGGCTCTGCCTCGCTTGGGAAAATGGAGGCAGAGCCTCCGGATCTGCGTTACCAGGCTGGAGCCTGGTAACGAGTAATAAAATAACGTAATTTTAACCGCCGTTCTTCAACCCGCGCACCATCCGGGTTTTGTTTGTGTAGACGCGGTTTCAACCGCCCGATCTTCTGCCACAAAACGCGGAATATATTAGTAGTTGAAAACAGGTGAGAAATGCTGACGGCTGTTGTAATTATCAATTTAATGATATCTGTGGTGTGTTTTTATATCGCTACAAGAGTGTGGAAAATCAGACGGACGATCGCACGTTTGGAAATTCGGATCACAGCAATGGAGCGCTGTAGCAGCAATGTCCTCGCAAAATCGCCGAATTTTTTTGCTAAAAGGCAGCAAGGTGCTCACCAATTACGGCGGGATTATCAACAACTGGAATTGCAACTGCAACAGGTTCAGCAACTTTTGAGATTGCTGGGTTTGGGACGGATGCTTTGGCTCAGGCGCGATCGACTTTTGAGGTAAGCTATCCTAAAATTGTATGGAGAGAAGTTATAAAAATGTCATCTAAACGTTCAGGATTATTTATTGGCGGTCTGTTGGTGGGTTCTGCGATCGGGGCCGTGACTGGGTTGTTGATGGCACCGCGACCGGGGAAGGAGACGCGGCAGATCTTGAAAAAATCGGCCGATGCTTTGCCGGAGTTGGCGGAGGATTTATCGAGTAGCGTCCAGTTGCAGGCCGATCGACTTTCGGAAACTGCACTGCGTAATTGGGACGAAACTTTGGTTAGATTGAAGGAGGCGATCGCAGCGGGTTTAGAAGCGACGCAGCGGGAACGCCAAACGCTGTCGGAAACTGAAGTCGAAGTAAGTCCTCCGTTGCGCCCTCCTGTCCGCTAAATTACATGAAATCCCAAACCCCACATCCGAGATTCAAGTGAGTGATCCCATATTCTGGCTAGGACTTTCGATTTTGCTAGTGGCGGTTAGCCTAACTGCTGTTTTAGTGACTTTAATACCTGCGGTGCAAGCGCTAGCAAGGGCAGCCCGCAGCGTCGAAAAGCTCGCTGACACGCTTGCGCGCGAGTTTCCGCCTACTTTGGAGGCGATTCGGTTGACGGGGCTGGAAATTAGCGAGTTGACGGATGATGTCAGCGATGGGGTGCACAGTGCGGGGGAGGTTGTCAAACAGGTCGATCGAAGTATTGGTACCGCGAAGAAGCAGGCGCAAAACGTGCAGGTGACAACTCGCAGCGTGGTGACTGGGGTGATGGCTGCTTGGAAAAGTTTAACTCGGAAGCCGCCGATTTCTGGGACAAATCGCCGATCAGATAGATTGTCGGCGAGTCAAAGAAGTGCGATTTCGCTGAGGGATTCGGGTTTGGATGACAGGTATTCTGGGGGTTACGGCGCTGGTGCGAGTAATGGGGAATCGCCACGGTTGAGGAAGGGCGAGGGTTCTGGTTTGTCGGGGGATTCGGAAGATTTTGAGCAAGTGTCGAAGGATTCTTGATAGTCGATCGCTTTTTACCTTCCTTGTTTCAACTTTTGAATTTCCTCCATACTCAATCCTGTTGTTTGAGCGATCGTTGCTTCATCTAACACATCCAGAAGTCCTTTGGCAATTTCAAGCGCTTTTTCCTTCATTGCCTGTGAAACAGCCTGTGAAACAGCCTGCTTAACAGCTTTAGTAATAGCATTCCGCTGGTCTTGTATGTAAATTTCCTGATGTTCTAAATCTTCCAACTCTTCGCGGGTTAAATCGGCGCGATTTGCAACTTCAAAAGCTTTCTGAATTGCTGGCACTTCTCCCATTTGTTCCGGTACGATTTCTAAACTTTTGGCATTTCTCAGGAAATATATCCACTTATCGGTTAGCGTTTCTAATTCCTCTAGTTTTTTGCCAAATTTAGGTAATTCGACAAATACTAACTCAATATCATAAATTAGATAGTCAACCAGAAAATCTCTTTCTTTCAGGACAAAACGGGAAATTACTTTGTCGAGATTGGGGAACATTTCAAAGTCAGTAATAGTTAAGGCAATTACCGGATTTAGTAGTGTGTAATCGGCTCCCGTGTCGAGTTGAATCGAATAAGCTTTAGCAGCATTGTACAATATCCGCTTTTCAAAGCCTTCTACATTCAATACCTGCATTTCGATAATAACTGTTTGCTCATTATTCAGCTTGGCTCGGATATCTAAGTAAGTATCTTTAACTCCTCTAATTTTGGGGGGTTGATAGGGATTGAGGATTTCTAAAGATTCGATCGCAGAATTGCCTTGATAGAGGATAGCGTTGAGAAAACTGATGAGGATGTCTTTGTTTTGTTCGTCGCCGAATATTTTTTTAAAGGCAAAATCTGTTTTGGGATTGATAAATCTCATTTTTGAAACCTCGACTGTGAAGGAATCGATCTCGATTATAATTATACCATTAATACTGTTTGATTGAGGGTCTTCTCAGATGGCAAAGCTTTTTTGTAAGATTTGTGGTTGAAGGCCGATCGCCCTTCAGTTAGATTAGTTACTATAGGGGCGATCGCACATCTAATCGTTTTTATCTAAGTCTTCTTTTTTCGGATTTTCTGAAGTTGAGGGGAATGTTAACTGAATGTTAATATCCATCGATATTGTACTTTGTTCAAGCCAGCCTATATTAACTATTTTTACTAATGCTTCTGTCGGCAAAGAATTATTAACTTTAAATTGTGCTGACGACTGAACTTTAAATCCTGCTTCCTGTAACCGATCGCACACATTTCTCCAATTTCCCACTGGTTCATTCGGTAAATCTGCGAGCTTTTTAACATATTGGTATAAAGTTTTACACAGATAAACCTCTGCACTTTTCGGAGTCTGAAACATTTTTTTAGCTATTTCGGCGGGACTGCAACCGGAAAGCAGCCCTCGGAGATAGAGCTTTTCAGTGTCTGTGAGTCCTCTGCGCGATCGGGGAGAGATTTGCCGTTTAGCTTCTGCGAAAGCTTGGTAAAGCCTTTCTAAGTCCCAGTGTTGGGCTGCTTCGGTAAATAAGTCTTCTTTTGAGGCCATTGTCGGGTGCGGTGAGATGTGGCTAACGTTAGCATAACGGAAATTGCTAACGTTTGTTAGTTGTATGTTAGCTCTAGGTAGTGTATTGTTACATACATTAGGCATAGTTAAGTTTGTTAAATCGGTGTAGCGCGGAGTAGGAATACTCAGAGTCAGCAATCGGCGCGATCGGCTTTGACGAGAAATCATTTATTTAATACCAGCAAACACGCGGCAAGTCTCTGTACTTGTGCCGATTCAACACGAGGAAATAACGTGTCTAATTTTTTTACGCCTGAATTTAATAAGGAAAGTGCGATCGCACCTTGGAATAGCAGCCTAGAAGCGACTCCAGGAATTATCCCAAAGTTAGATGCTAACGGCATCCTAACGGGGGGTGTCGGTCAAGAAGTTAATATCCCGACTTTAACGCCAAACACCTACGACAATATCATTTTGCCTGACGCTTCGCCGACTCTGATGGCTAAGGCGCTGACAACCGAGTCCAACACCAGTTTACCGGATAGCTCTGTCGATTTGCTGACCGGTCAGGCGATGTCAGAGGTATATGAGGATCTGAGTAAGTTTGCGGCTGAGCCTGATTTCGTGACAAAGATGAATGTGGCGTTTGGGGAAAACTGGGATGCTGCGGGTGCGAAAGCCTTAGCTGAAGGATGGTTTAATCGCGATTTTAGTACAATTCCCCCGGTGAAGGTTGTCTCGTCTGCTGACATTGGTGGCGGGAATGGAGCTTTTGCAGCGGCGACGGATACGATTTATTTATCGAAGGAATTTTTGGCTCAGAATGGGGCTAACCCAGCGGCGGTAGCGGATGTGCTGCTGGAAGAGATCGGGCATTCTGTGGATGCGCGGTTGAATGTTACGGATTCACCGGGTGATGAGGGGGCGATTTTTTCGGCGGTTGTTCAGGGGAAAACTTTTGATGAGGCGGATTTAGCAAGTTTAAAAGCTGAGGATGATAGTGCAATCATTCACTTAAATGGTCAAGAAATTCAGGTAGAAAAAGCATCACTTCCAGACCCAGGATTGAGAACAGTTGTTCATATACAGGATATTGGTGACAGAACCTTTTCAGAAGGTGCTGTTGCCGGTACTACAGGTCAGTCACGGCGCTTAGAGGGGTTTCAGATAAATCTTGATTCTCAAATTCCAGGCTTAAGCATGGAGTACATGGCTCATATTGAAGGTACCGGTGATACATCTTGGGTCAGAGAAGGGCAGTATGTTGGTACAAAAAATCAATCTCGACGGATTGAGGGATTTGCCATCCGTCTCACAGGTTCCCAAGCATCTAAGTATGATGTATTTTATCAGTCTCATGTAGAGGGAATAGGTAACACTGCCAGAGTCGGAAATGGTCAATTTAGCGGAACTCGTGGCCTGTCTAAACGAGTCGAGGCTATTTCAGTTTGGGTACAACCTAAAAGCAATCCAGATATCGATATCCAACTCTCCTATCCCAAAGGAGGCTTTAGTCAATCAGAAATGAACCAGATGGAAAAAGCCGCCCAAAATTGGGAGAGGATAATCACTAAAGATAAGGACTCTAGTGGAGTTCTGAAGATTTCAGTTCTTAAAGAGGTACCTTCTAATTCAGGTTTTTGGGCCCAAACCATTCAGGACATTGGTGTCAATTCCCGAATGAATCAATCACGTAACTATTCAGAGCGAAACATTGACATAAATGGAGTTGATTATGGCAATGAAATTCGGTTTAACCCTAACCCCGTAATTGTTAAGAAAATTTTAGATGGTAATTCGCTAGTTCGGCTAGCTATGCATGAAATTGGTCATACCCTAGGCATTGACCATGAAGCTGGTTACAGCCTGATGAACCACGATAACTTTAATCCCACAATGACCAACAGTATGTACAATACTCTAACCGCTCAGGGTTATGGTATTGATCGCACTGTGCCGATTAACTGGTCTTGATTAGTTTTGTATAAGTGAGGTTTAGCGATCGCCCTTTCATTCCAAAGTGCGATCTGCACTATCCCATCCTAAATCTCACGCGGGCGATCGCCCTTTCCTTCCAAAAGTGCGCCCCTATCCCATCCCAAATCTCATGCGGGCGATCGCCCTTTCATTCCCAAAGTGCGATCGCCTTTATGTAGGGCTTGCTGAATAATCGAGCACATATTGCCTCGTCTGAGTTTCGATACTGCGATCGAGAATAAAGTGCA
>NZ_JAUBVR010000063.1:0-34564 GCF_036705955.1 Microcoleus sp. A6-C6
ATGCTATATCTGCCCATTTTTGTGACTTATTTATGCCTTCTTTAATTCCCCAATCTTAGACCTGAATCCTTACGTTGAGATTACTCAAGATAACCAGCCTGTTGTAAAATTGGTAGGGATACCCAAACAAGCTAAACCCGATCGACAACCAGGAAGTGCTAAAGGAATGGTTTGTATGTCCGATGATTTTGATGAACCGCTAGAAGAGTTTAAGGAGTACATGGAATGAGGCTGTTGTTGGACACTCATGCCTTTATTTGGTACAGGACAAACAGTTCAAGGCTGAGTATAACATGGCGATCGCTAATTAACAAAGGAGATAACAATATTCTCCTCAGTACAGCTAGCGTCTGGGAAATGGCGATTAAGCACAGCATAGGCAGGCTAAATTTTAGTATGCCTTTTATGGAGTTTGTCAAGCAGCAGATCGCAGTTAATAGAATTGAGATACTGGAAATAAGTTTCGATCACATTGAGGTTGTGGCTTCACTGCCTTTGCATCACCGCGATCCATTTGACAGGCTGATAATTGCCCAATCTATGGCGGAACAGATACCCGTTTTGAGCGTTGATGTTATTTTTGATGCTTATGCGATCGCACGTCTGTGGTGAATTAAGTTAGTATAAAAATAAAGAGGGAAAGATGAAACATTTTAGAATCATCATTGAAAAACATCCCGACGGTTATGTAGCCTATCCCCTTGGCATCAAAGGGGCCGTAGTTGGTGAAGGTGACACCTATGAGGAAGCCTTAGCTGATGTCAAGTCAGCTATTCGCTGCTACATCGAGATATTTGGCAAATGAGCAGGAGGTTTCCGTGAAACTAACTTACGATCCGAGATACAACGTAGCTTATATATACCTCCAAGAAAAAAATGCACAGGTAGAAACTATCCAGATTAGCGATCAAATGAATGTGGACATTGCCCCCGACGGTACTATTTATGGAATTGAATTACTCAATGCCAATCAACTATTAGGTGCAGATAGTCAAGGAAAACTAATTTTTTTTAATGAAGCTTTGGGAGAATCAGCCGAAATTCAGCTTGCACTATAACTGCTTTCATAAACTTATGTAAAATACTGATTCAAACAATCATGAAAGCCTACGAGTTTCCAGCAAAAGTCACAGATGAAGGGAAAATCGAATTTCCCGATACCATCTTAAAAGACTTGGCAGCTAACCAAGAAGTCAGAGTTATTGTTCTGGTGGAAGAACCAACTGACACAGCAGAGGAAAACGCTGCTTGGCATCGTCTTGCTGCTGAGCAATTATTGGCGGGCTACAGCGAGGAAGATGCTATCTATGACAATATTTGAAATATGCCAAATTATCAATCAGGAGAAGTTCTCTTACTGGCACTACCTTTTGCTGATGTAACAACATCCAAACTCCGTCCAGTGCTGGTACTTTTGGATACAGGAGATGAAGATATTGTTGTTGCACGAGTGACAAGTCAAATAAGTAGGACTGTTTGTGATGTTGAGATTGTAGAATACTAACAGGCAGGTTTGCTGCGGTTGTCAGTGGTTCGGCTGCATAAGGTGAACACAATAGAAAAGCGTTTGGTCAATCGTCGATTGGGAATTTTAACCGCTAGCGACTGGACGCAAGTTAGAGAAAAAATACAACAAATCTGGTATTCTATTTGATAATGTTTTAAAAATAGTTGATTTTCCAATTTTTTGAGGCGCGTTTTCACTAAAACATGAACAAGTCAAAAAAACGTAAAAATCAGTGGTCAAATGAACTACACGACATCATTCGAGGTGCATCGGGCGGATTTTTGTTCGGGATTCCGCTGCTTTATACGATGGAGGTTTGGTGGATCGGTTCCTCTACTAAACCAGCGCAAATGTCGATCGCCATTGTAACTACTTTTCTCGTCGTTTTATTGCTGACTCGCACCGAAGGTTTTCGCAAAACTAAGAACATCCGCTGGCCAGACGCTGCAATCGATACCGTAGAAGCGATCGCGATTGGCATTGTCTGCGCGGCTTTTATCCTGTTTTTGCTCAGGGAAATTACGCTGGAGACTCCGCTGCAAGAAACTTTGGGTAAAATCGTCTTTGAAGGTTTGCCGTTTTCCTTGGGAGTGGCCCTGGCAAGCGGTTTCTTGAGCGGCGATCGCTATGAAAGCTCAGACAGCGACAGCGAACCGATGATTAATCCCACTTTAGCAGATATCGGCGCTACTTTAATCGGCGCGATGATCATTGCTTTCAACATCGCCCCAACTGACGAAATTCCCATGCTAGCCGCCGCTATTTCGCCGCCTTGGCAATTAGCAATTATCGCCGTTTCGCTGCTAATTTCCTACGGTATTGTATTTGCAGCCGACTTTACTTATCAAGCAAAACGCCAGCAGCAGCAAGGAATTTTTCAGAGTCCCCTCAGCGAGACTGTGATGGCGTATTTAGTATCGCTGGCTGCTTCTGCATTTATGCTATTTTTCTTCCACAAACTCAGTTTTGACGATCCGTGGTCGGTTTGGTTGGGCTATACGTTAGTATTGGGATTGCCGGCGACAATTGGTGGCGCGGCGGGTAGGTTAGCAGTATGAGTGAAAGTAAGAAGGAACAGCCACAAAAAAGAACTCTTGCTGAATGGGTGACATTTGCGATCGCCTGTTCGATCCTGTCTACCCTCACCGGACTCGTACTCTATAACTGGGCGACTAAAAAACAGGAACCTCCAGTAATTTCTGTGACTCGCAACGCGCCAATTCGCGAAACCCAAGGGCAATTTTACGTGCCGTTTACGGTTACTAACACGGGCGGCGAAACGGTCGAATCAGTGCAAGTTATAGCTGAACTGCGCGTCAACGGCGAAGTCTTAGAATCGGGAGACCAGCAAGTTAATTTTTTGTCAAGTGGCGAAACTCAAGAAGGAGCTTTTATTTTCAGCCGCAACCCCAGCCAAGGTGAATTGATTGTGCGATCGAGCAGTTATCAACTGCCTTAACAAAGATCGGATTCGGCGGTTTGAGCAGCTCAAAAGTCAATTGATGTCATGTCCCATAAATTACCCGCAATAAAAAAGGTTCGATCGTTCGGACTTTAGTCCTCTAATTATAAGGACTAAAGTCCGAACGATCAAACCAATCGCCACTTGATCTACCGCTTCACCATACTGTGTTCCCACTTCCAAACACAGCTAGAAATCAAATTCGTGCAGATATGAGCCGTAATTGGCACCAACAAATTCCCCGTAGCTAAAACACTGTAACCCAACAGCAATCCGACAGCCGTCGCCCAAACAGCATAAGGCCACTGATCCATTCCTCCCAAGTGCAGAATGCCGAAGGAAAAACTCGATAAAACTAAACCAGTAAGATTCAATCCCAAAGCAGACAGCATTACACCTCGAAATAGCAATTCTTCGCTAAGTCCCGGCAGCAATCCCAGCCAAATTAAATCGGGCCAAAATAGGGGTTTGAGGACTACTTCTAAGTAAATGTCAGCACTCCGGCGATAACCTGGCCAAAGGCGATAAACGATCGCACTACCGCCTGTAATCGCCAGTCCGATCGCACATCCTGTGAGCAAATCCATTACGATCAATTTGACGGGCAAAAGCGATACCGATCCAAATATCAACCACAATTTAGCTACCGCCAGCAACATAATTGCTGTCACGCCCATTGCTACTAAAACTTGAGTGCGCGTCAACGGTTCAATTTCGGGATTTTCGGGAATTTTTTCTGACACTTAATCTATTTTATATTTTAGGTTTTAGGTTTTAGATTTGTTTAGTAGAGTCAGACAAACACCGCAGGGAGGAGATGTCTGCACCCAAGGAAGCTGGACTGATGCCGGCTCGTAAAGCGACCAATACGCCGATCGCCTCTAAATATGAGTTTACCTGCAAAGCTTTGATTCCGAGTTTTTCTGGAGTAGCCCGCATCTGGGTTTTGTTGTCACCCACAGCGATGATTTGTACTGTCGATCGCCCGCTTAAACTCAGAATAGCACTGCCACCGCACGCTGTGGCGGGTATCACCACCGCATCGACTCGATCGGCAGTAATTGATAATTGGCTGTCTTCCTGGGCTTTCTGCGTTGTAAACTGGGGAGCTTTGCTGAGGCCCGCGAGCACGCAAGGTAAGAAAGTATAACCGATTTCCTCGGCAGCCGATCGCGGGGACAGGTGCGGATCGAGGGGTAGTGGCAACAAAGCCGGAGCGTGAGCACAGGGGATTTTAAATGTTCTAACAATCAGGTGACTGATCACAGCTTCCGCGCCGGCGAGGGGGTCAACTCCTTTGCCGTGGCGGTAGTTTTCGAGGGCGAGGCTGCCTTCATCTTCGGGAAATCTGGCTACAACTGCGATCGCCTGGACTTTTGCTTGTGCGATCAATTTGTCGGCGGCGCGTAGTAAACTGTCGGGATTGCCGATCGTCCCCCAGGATGCCCCTGATTCTGAAGTACGTAATTCTACTTGCAAAGGGCGATCGGTCAAAATACAATCAGTTATGTTCAAACCTAATGTGGCTCTAGCAGCATCAACGGCTTGCAAGTGGCGCAATTGTAACTCCGGTTCGATCGCACAATCCATGATTAAGCCAATGCGATTTTGATGTACCGGTTGCAGGCCCCAGCATCCGGCTGCAAATTTGTCAAGGGCGTAACCTTCGACGTAGAGGGCGTTAGGTATTGGCCAATAAAGTTGAGCACCGTTGAGGACGTTGGGGTGAGTAATCAGCGTATCGGAAATTTGGGCGATCGCCCTAGCAACGGGCAGCGCATCGCCTGCAAAGCCCCCAATCGAGGCTCCAACGCCTGTGGGGACTATCAAAACCACTGTTAAAGGGCGGGGCTTCACGCTGTTGCGGGGGATGCTTCCACGAGCACGTAACCTTCTACCACAGCCTTTTGCCGATCGATATCCACGTCTGTGACTGCCCAGCGCAGGGGTTCGCCGTGCTTTTGCAGTTCAGTTTCAATGGCTGAGTGCAATTCTTCGGCGGTGTCGCGGAGGTCAACTTCTGCGGAAATGAAATGGGTGGTCATCTTGTGATCCATAGTGGTTTTACCGCGATCGGTACTTCGGTACTTAAGTAAATTTTAGCTTAGTCCTAGGATTTACCGAACTGGCGATCGTACACAATGTCTTCTTTTTCGGTTTCTATCTTCAAGTGCGATCGGGGAAAAGAAACGCACAGTAACACATAACCTTCGGCCTGAAGTTCGGGACTAACGCCCATGCAATCAACTTGCTTAACTTGACCCTCAATAACTTTAGCAGCGCAAGTAGTACAAACCCCCGAATTGCAAGAGTTCGGCAAATCAATCCCAGCGGCGATCGCAGTTTGCAAAATTGGTTGATCTTCCGGCACTTCTACGCTATAGGTGCTGCCTTGGTGAAGTAATTCAACGGTGTAAGTTTGAGACATATTTCGATTATTGGTTTTAATTCCCAATTGGAATCTAGGGTAGATTTACAAACAAAGCAATCAGTATTTTACCGCTGTTGGTGATTCTGTGCAAGTTGACAACTACATTATTTATTGCTAATAATTTTCATTAATTGGCTGAATGGGCGATCGCGTCCTGCCCCGCAACCTACGGCATTTTGTCAAGCATTTTCTCACAAATTCAGTCCTAGACGCAGAACCTAATTACCTAGTGGTAGGGTGCGTCGCCATGAAAAATCCCTAAATTATATCGACAATCTCACCGCGACGCACCTTGCACTTCGGGCCCGTACAAATAATCCTCTGTTTCACTCCGCCCAACTATTATTTTGTAGCAATACTTTTTATAAATGGTATAACTAATATTTGCCATCAACCCAACAACTCATCAACAGCAACACTAAAACCCGGCAATACTAGCTGAGTGCTGATTGTAGAATCCCAGTTAAAAGTTAACTTTTGAGATTGAGTCATAATCAATATCCAGCGACTTTCTGGAAAAACAATCCAAACTTCCAAACAACCAGAATCTAAATACTCTTGTGCTTTCAGAAAAACATCTTCCGCAACATCAGTAGGAGAAACAATTTCCGCAATTAACAGCGGACTTTGAGGAAAAGTAGGAACATCGCCATATTCAGCAACAAGTTCAGCAGTCAAATAAGCAACATCAGGGCGACGCACTCGCCTGTCAGTGCGACAAGGAACTTCCGTATAAACTTCGCCACCTTGTCCGCTAGATATCTTGTAACTTCTCCAAGAAAAATCTAGTCTAGATTGGATTCGACTGTGTTTTACTGTCATACCATTTTTCTCCGATATTTGCCCGTCCACCCATTCCATATCGTCGGGGGGATTAGCGATGAAGTCTTCTAGAGAAACATTTTCTGATAAAACGGCTGTCATTACCATAGCCATTTACTCCCTTTTGCAGAATTCACTGATATTATATCATTCTTTGGTAATAGGTAATTGGTAATTGGTAATTGGTAATTGAAACTAACCAATGCCCTATGCCCTAGGCCCTATGACCAATCTACTCAATATTAATTTGATTCGGTGGCTTAGGTTTGTCATCCTTCAAAGTTTTACGCCCCGAAGTTGCATAATCCTTGTACAAATCCACAAACATCTTTGTCAACTGCTGCAAAGAAAGTTGTTCCCCATTAATCTGAGCTTTCATATAAGCTTTCAGCACCTCAATGTAAGCCAAACCGAGAGCAAGCGTGAGAGTTGCCGCCGTTGCACCGGAGATAGCACCGCCAACAATAGTACCAGCACCCGGAATCATTTTAATTAAATTAGTAACAATACTTCTACCAACAGCAGTAACCCCGCCAGCACCGCTAATCGCAGACAGCATCGCCGAAACAAACCCCTTATCAAAGGGCATTCCAAAAATCACAGTAATATTAGCAATCATTGCCGTTTGCATCGCCATCAAAATCGGCGCATCAGCAAACGGTACAGGAGTCGCACCAACAATCGCAGAACCGGCAACATAACCAGTTACATACTTAAATGCCATGTCAGATTTGAGCGCAACATTAGCAATTTGTTCTTTAACAAAAGCTTTTTTAGCGACTTCCGGCAGCAATTGAAAAGTTGCATCTACCAACTTATCTAAACCGTGAGATTTTACTGTATAATCCTCATCAATTTCTTCCGGTTCAGCCATCACAGGGATGATTTGACTGACTGGCAAATTCATGTGTTCTAGTTGCTTGAAAAACTCGCTAGGCTTTTTAGAGGTAGTCTGAGTCAGCACTAAAATCACAGGTACATCTTTGACTTCCATTTCTTTTAGCCAGCTTTCCTCCACAGATTCTATTCTATTAGCACTGTGATTGATGCAGTACCAGATTACGTGAATGTGTTCTTTTGGATGCAGGAGTCTTTGGTCTTCAATTAGTTTAGCAACGTTGAGCTGAATAACTTTAATTTGTTCGGCATTGAGTTCGAGTCCGGGAGTATCGTAGACTGTAATCGGACAACTTGGTTTTGTATATTGGCGGATTCCTTGAGTTACGGGGCGGCCGACTCCGGTTTCTGCTAAGCGCTGGCGAAAAACCGAATTGATCAGGGTACTTTTGCCAACTCCAGTTTTCCCGATGACTAAAACATTGCACTGTCCCACTTGATTTTCAGCGTCTTTGAAAGCATCGTAACTTTTGTTTAAAAGGTCGTCTAGGGAAAAGTCGTCTGACATGGCGGTTCGCTCCGATAATGGGATTAGTCAGTATGTGTGTATCAATAATGCCCGCCGAATAGAATTCGGGGCTATACAAACGAAGTCCGCCTTCGCGGACTAAAAGAGTAAAGGTAGTAATTTAGCCCTATTTGGTATAATTTAATATTTTAAGCTAACAATTCATCAACGGCAATGCTAAAATCTGCGAGAATTTGTTGAGTTCTAACTGTTTCGCCGGCTCGAAATCCCAATATTTGATTATAATTGACCACAAATACTAAATGACTGTCAGGCAAAACTATCCAGACTTCTTGACAGCTAGATGCCAAATATTCTTGTGCTTTGAGAAATACATTTTCAGCAATATCTGTGGGCGAAACTATTTCGGCAAGTAAAGGGAAACTCTGCGGTAAAGTTGGAACATCGCCGAATTGTGCGGCTAATTCGGGTGTGAGATAAGCTACATCGGGGCGGCGAATTTGTTGGTTTGTGCGGCAAGGTGCTTCGGTATAAACTTCTCCTCCTTGGCCACTAGAATCTTTGTAATTTCCCCAACAACGACTTAGCTTGGATTGAATTCGACCAGTTTTCAGTGTCATGTCATTTTTCTCTACGACTTGTCTGTCCACCCATTCCATGTTGTCTGGCGGATTAGCCATGAAATTTTCTATGGTAAGATTATCTCGTACAATGGGTGCGATCGCAGGTGTTTCATCAATTTTAGGTAATTCGCTGGTTGTGGCCACCATAGATTTTTCCTCAATTTTGCATAGTTCGCTAATTCTATTATGACTGATGCGGTGAGAATTGTTGGGATGATCGGTAAGGTGTGCTGTGCGAACCCTACAAAGTATCTCTCATTGATTATCTCCCAGTTTTCTGATTAAAAATCTGACTTCTTCGAGCAAAGTATTAAATCTCTGGTCGTTTTCTAATTTGTACTGTTGAAAATCCTCATTCCGCCGCCGGATTTCTTCATCCCGTTGACTGTCTCTTTCTAAAAGAGCATTGACAGCGCCTACCAGCATATCGACATTGCGATTAGTTTGTTCGATATTCAGAGTCGTTCGATCTACAGTGGCAGCCAAATCATCCATCATTTCGTCTGTCCAGCGTTCCGTTGTCATTGTTTTTTTCCTCGGCTTGTTTTCTAGCGATATTTTAGGTAGTCCAATTATATTTTAGCGATCGCCCTTTCTGAAATGTTGTGCTACAAATTAGAAATGTTCCAGCAGGTATTTTTCCTGTGCATAAACATTCCGCAGCGATTCAACTGCTATTTTCGGCAACATAAACTTAATTACTCCCACCAATCGCCCCCAGTCGAACAATTCAGCAACCGAAACGGCTTGATGAAATTTCTGTGCATAGAAATCCACCCAAAAATCCGGTGCATTTCTCTCTTTTTTGCTGGCCATCCGCCGCTTCCAGTAACCAAAATCTAAACCTTTGGGCGATTCCACTCCCAAAATTGGCGGTAAGTCGGCGTAGCTGACAAAGCGACTCATTGCTTGGGCGTGTACGTAAAGGATGTGCCGCCACCGCTCGATGCGATATATTTGTTCTACTTTGATTTTTAGCAGCCGCGCGATCGCCTCTTTAGTCGCAAATCGGCTCAAGGGATGAACGGGGGTTGATTTTCGCGAAAAGTTTGCTAACATAGTCTGTAATTGTTTGAGATGAGTAGTTGACGTGTCGTTTGAGATGAGTAGTTGACCTGTCGTTGACGGGTGTTTGAACTCTCGGAAAGCGGTAGTTGCCCTCCTTGAAAGCAAGAATTTGATTTGAACAGGCGATCGCCCTTTAGTTTTCCAGGCGTAAGGACGATCGCTTTTTACGATAAAACCATCTTATGATGGTACACCATCAGTTGTCAAGTATGGGTTTAGTTAGATTAAAAGTCAGAGAATTCGCTGCTGAGAAAGGCTGGACGCTAAAAGAGGTTTCAGAGCGATCGGGAGTCATCTACAGCACCGTCAGACACTACGCCCGCTGTCCGGGGGTGTCAACTATTGACTTCATTTCCATACACAAATTGGCTCGCACCTTTGATGTGATGATTGAAGATTTGGTGGAAATTGTGCAGGAATAGCCGATCGACCTTTACGATAAAACTATTAAAAACTAAATCTAGTTTTCTGTCAATGGGTTTAATTAGATTGCGGGTAAAAGAGTTTGCGGCGGAGAAGGGTTGGACGCTAAAAGAGGTTTCAGAGCGATCGGGAGTGATCTACAGCACTCTGACAACCTATTCGCGTTCTCCGGGGATGGCAATGGTTGATTTTACGTGCTTGCTCAAGTTGGCGCGGACGTTTGATGTGATGGTGGAAGATTTGGTTGAGGTAGTGAAAGAGTAGGGCGATCGTCCAAGCTAAGATAGAGAAGTAAGCTTTTGACATCAGCCTGAATGCCTACCTTACTCCGAGTTGGCCCATACCGTTTCTTCTGCTATGCAGGCGATCGTGATGAACCACCGCACATTCACGTTGAGCGCGATCGAGAAGAAGCTAAATTTTGGCTTAGTCCAGTTCGCCTTCAAAATAATAAAGGCTTCAGCCGTACAGAAATCAATGACATTCAGAAACTTGTTGAAGAAAATCAAGAGCAATTGCTAGCAGGTTGGAATGACTTCTTTAATGGTTGAATTGCTAGAAATCCCCAAAGTGCAACACGTAATTATTACAGATGATGCACTGACAGTCGATCTATCTGATGGTCGTACTATTTCTGTTCCTTTAGCTTGGTATCCTCGGCTATTACACGGTAAACCGGGCGATCGCAATAATTGGCGATTTATTGGTGAGAATGAGGGAATGCACTGGCCCGAACTTGACGAAGACATTAGCGTCAAAAATATCATTCTCGGTAAACCATCTGGAGAAAGTCAGAAATCATTTCAGCGGTGGTTAGACGATCGCGCGAACAAAGTCTAATATCAAACCAGGTTTTATGTTAAATTAATTTGTTTGTAGTAAGGACTTCAGTCCTGATTTACGAAAACCAAAACGACTTTGGCTTACATCTTTTAACTCAAAAGATAGCGTCTGAATTACTCCAGACGCGATCGAATTTTTATCAACTCAATATTGCTCGACAGTTGCCCACATTGGATTCACAGACTCACCTCGTTGCAGTGCTTCCCAATCAGAAGTAATCGGTTGGAAAGAACAGTAGCACAGTACAATTCGCAAGTCAGTATCAAAGGAAGAAAACTGGTGAACGCTAGTAACTATCCAGTCTCCATCTTTCCCGTGAGTTACTGCATTACCGGAGTCAGATAGATTGTCATAGTCGCGGGTTCTGTCCCCAGGCTGCGGAAGAATGGGGTTTTCTTCCCAACTCCAGTTTTCCCACAGAATATCAGTTAAACCGCCCCTCGGCATAAGTTGGCGTTCTTCCCAACCAGGAGCACTCATGGTTTCGGCTTTGTAGACAATCCAGATTTTTTTTGCCATCTTTACCTCTGTCTTTTACCAATGAGAATATTTTGATGAAGTGATTAGTTCAGGCAATTGTTCGCGACTGGCCCACCAATCATCTAACGATATAGACACAAGTTGTACGTCATCAGAATTGCTCCGCGATACTGGGGGTGAATCTGACCAAATTGTTTTGTAGATAAAATCAATTATTTCTATGATATCCTCGCTATCGTAAGGGTAACGACCGCCAGAAAAATCTTCATAATTCACATCAGGATGTGTTAGTAAATATTCAAAGGCCAGTTTCAAATACTCCAAATCTCCATGATTGCTGGCGTTTTGTTTCATCCACTGAACTAATGGCAAATATTCGGGCATTTCATCCGGCGGTAGTTCGTGATGATTGAACCATGCAACAGTTATGTCAGATAAATAGTGATTGACCATTGCTGCACTAATTTTCCTAATTATTCCTTCTCTAGGAGTTACTTGCACTTTTAGCATCTCCCACGTTTCCTTTTCCATGCTCAAGGTATTGCCCACTTCTTGCAAAAGTTCATAACCCCTTGAATCTATCGGTATTTCTTCCTCAATGAGAATATCGCACAAAGTCTCTAATGCCAAATTCCACTCGCCCGCATTGATGTAGGATTGAAGAAATTCTATTTGAGTGTCTGAGAGAGATTCCTTAAGTTTGTCAAGGACTTCATTCAATTTTTTAACCACGATTTTATAGTCAAACATGAGTCGATCTCCTTAATAATTATCTACGGATTGAGCGGTATATTGGTCGGAAAAGCTGTGATTAAACCTCTGCCATCTGGTTCTACAATTACCCTTATGTTAACACCATTCCTGGTTCCATCAATCTGCCATTTTACAGGTTTTCCTCTCTTAGTGTATTTAGCACCAGGCGTTCCATTTTGCTGGAACCAGATAGAATTAGGGTCTTTCACCACTTCAGAAATATAATTAATTGTCTGTTCATCGCTCCAGCCTGTGGGAAATTCACTTTTACCAGAAATTCCTCTACCAGGGCCGTGACCTCCCCCAGTTGCGTCACTATCGAGAATATGTGTCCGTTGCTGAGAGTTGATTTGAGATAGATTATTGACATCAATTCCAGCGGGAATATTGCCTGAAGAATGGTTGCTCATAGATGGCTTTTGGAGATTGCCATAATTTTATAGTCAAACAGGAGTTTATCTCCTATCTGACGGCTTCTGGTGAATCATATGATGCTTGTTGCATCAACTAACTTTCGTCTATTTCCTCTGAATCATCCCATTTTAGTTCATCTTCTTGTTGCTCTTCTACTTCTTCTGATTCCTCTGAGTAATTGAACATGAAGACAAATTTACTCTGAGGCAGAATCAGTGTTGGCAAATACAGAGGTTGATTATCCCAACTATCTTGTTTCTCACCTTTTTCATACATAACAACCAGTATGGGTACATCAGGGTGTTCTTTTCTGGGCTTACTTAGCCACTGACTGTTTGCAAAACCAGAACCCTGCCAAGGTCGAGTAGGTTGAGGTTGGTTTTTCAAGCCCAGCGTAGAAAATCCCGATCGTTAATCATACAGACAACGCGCTAACAGTCGATATATCTGATTATCGTACTATTTCTGTACCTTTAGCTTGGTATCCTCGGCTATTACACGGTACACCGGGCGATCGCGATGTCTGATCGAGCAGGCTTTCTGTTAGATTAAACAGACTCACCTCGTTACGGCAGTTTATCTCGTAACAAAAGCCAAGCTTTGAGTTCTTCATCCAAAACATATTTATCACTACTCGCGAGTGCTGCGATAACTTTCAACCGATTTTTAAGCTGTCTTAACTCTCGTATTTCTTCAATAGGAAGCGTTTGCCAATTTCCAGCCTTTTGTTCCACATCTTCCCGCGAATCTTTGATATTATCCCAAAACCATTGTAGGATTAAGTTCACGTCCAGAACTGAATCGTTGGGAACTATTCCGTATTTTGCGATCGCCCCAGCCCGCAACATCATTGACGAAATTCTCAAAGACTCGCCGCTACCGGGTTTTTTCTGTTCCGCGGCTTCAGCCAGTCGATCGTAAATTGCGGTTGCTACTTCTGCCCAAGTGCGATCGCACAAACCCGCATTATTTTCACCTTTTCGAGCCTTCGCAGAGGAAACATCGGCTAACAACAGCCAGTTAAAGTCTTGCGGAGCGGTGGTTTGAGCCGATAATGTATTTTTCACCCAAGCCAGTACGGATTCAGCGTTTTGTTCGAGGATGCGATCGATCGATACTGTCGGGGGAGATTGAGTCATAATCAAATAGGCGATCGGCATGAAGTAGCAATTACTGTTTGCATTCACAATCTCACTGGCAATTTTTTAAGCAATTCATTAACAATAATTTGAGCGATCGGACTATTTTGAGAAAGAATTTGCAAGCGTTTTAAAACATCAAGACTCAGATCTAAATTTTCTTTGGCTGCATCGATCGACCTTAAAGAATCTGCCGCCGTGAGAGTAAGCTCATCATCCGGTGTCTCAAGCATTTCTAGCAACAACGGAATTGCTTGTTGGGAGTCAGCATCAGAAATAATTTCGGCGCAGCGCAATTGCCATTCTTGGGGGCGATTACACCAACAAGATTTGAGTTCTTCCCAATCAGCAGGTGTCAGTTTTTGCACTTGTTCAAGAGCATATATAACAGCATGATCTGACCAATTATCAGGCGAGAATTCCTGATTTAAATATTCATCTAGCTGTGCGAAACTCATCTGAGTAACTCCTTGTTAAAAATTAGTTGTTGGTATGCCACCAGTAGGGTAAGAAGATATCACATTTCCGATCGCTTTAATAGTTACACTTCTGTAAAGCCTTCATACATTATTCTAACTTTTTATTTAGCGATCGTGACTTCCGCTAGATTATCGCGGTAGGGTGCGTCGCCATAAGATATTTATCAATACCCGGAATTGCCGCAGCGATGCACCCTACTTTAATGGTAAGTTCCGACTAAAAAAATAGCGCCTGAGTTTCCCCAGACGCACAGCATAAAATCAACAAATTGTCAACCCTAACCTAACCGTTCAAAGCCTCAGCGCCGCCGGAAACTTCCAGAATTTCCTGGGTAATTGCCGCTTGCCGCGCCTTGTTATAAGTCAGCGTCAAACTACGGATCAAATCACTAGCATTCTCACTAGCATTATTCATCGCCGTCATCCGTGCAGCCAACTCGCTAGCAGCAGATTCTTGCAATGCCCGCAGCAATTGGTTGTTCAAATACAAAGGCAAAAGAGCCTCCAGAATTTGCGCCGGATCTTGCTCGAAAATCATGTCCCGTGGCAAACTCTTCATAGGTGAAGTAACCTTCTCCCGCGATACTTGAAACTGTCCGCCTTGCGATGTCAGGCGGAAGATTTCATCATCGGGAGTTTCCAAACCTTGAGGGTCGAGGGGCAGCAAGGTTTGAATTACTGGACGCGAACTAATTAGCGACACAAACTTAGTGTAAACTAGCTCAACTCTATCTACAGTTCCTGACAGGAACAAAGACAGCAATTCATCAGCAATTAGCGCTGCTTCCGGTGCTGTCGGAATTTGTTCCAAGTTCATGTAAGTCTCTTTAATCGGCTGTTCGCGGCGCTGGAAATACTGAGTAGCTTTGCGGCCTACTAACACGAATTTGTACTCTAAGCCTTCAGCTTTGATTTCCTTGGCGCGATTTTCGGCGTATCTGATGATGTTGTTGTTGTAGCCGCCGCACAAACCCCGATCGCCCGAAACAACCAAAAGTCCCACTGTTCTGACTTCGCGTTTTTTCAGCAGCGGCAAATCCAGGTTTTCAAACTGCAAGCGTTCTGCCAAACCGTATAATACCTCTGCGAGGCGATCGGCAAAAGGCCGAGTAGCCGTCACCTGTTCTTGAGCGCGGCGCACCTTAGCAGCAGCCACCAAACGCATCGCTTCTGTAATCTTTTTAGTGTTCTTGACCGACTTAATGCGATCGCGAATAGTTTTCAGATTTGCCATAAATTTCTCCTTTTTCCTTAGCTTTTATTTCTGAGTTCTTAGTTCCCAGCCATCAGTTTTAAGTTGGTAATTTTTTAACGTCTTTACTTTAGCTTCCAGTCATCAATCATCAATCCTTAGTTACTTAACCAATAACTAATGACTGATGACTGATGACTAATGACTGATGACTAATGACTAATTACGCAGAAACCAAGAAACTTTGCTTGTATTCCGCAATGCCTTCTTTCAGCAGCTTCTCAGCTTCATCAGTCAAGGCCTTTCCGCCTTGAACGATTTCGCCGTACTTCGGCTTGCTAGTCCGCAAATAATCGCGCAAACCAACAGTAAACTTGGTGACTTTTTCCACAGCGATATCATCCATGTAGCCGTTAATACCGGCATAGATGATAGCCACTTGTTCGTTCATCGGCAGAGGCGAACTTTGGTCCTGTTTCAACAGTTCCCGCAAGCGTTGACCCCGCGCCAATTGATTCTGAGTAGCTTTATCCAAGTCAGAAGCAAACTGAGAAAATGCTGCCAGTTCTTCAAACTGCGCCAATTCCAATTTCACCTTACCGGCTACTTTTTTCATTGCCTTAGTTTGAGCCGCAGAACCTACCCGCGATACCGAAATACCGGGGTTTACTGCTGGACGCAAACCAGAGTTAAACAAGTCAGAAGAAAGGAAGATTTGACCGTCGGTAATCGAAATTACGTTGGTAGGAATGTAAGCAGAAACGTCGCCAGCTTGGGTTTCAATGATTGGCAAAGCTGTCATGCTGCCTTCGCCCAAATCGTCGCTCAATTTAGCAGCGCGTTCTAGCAAGCGAGAGTGCAGATAGAAAACGTCTCCAGGATATGCTTCACGACCCGGAGGACGGCGTAGCAACAAGGACATTTGGCGGTAAGCCTGTGCTTGCTTGGAAAGGTCATCGTAAATGACCAAAGTGTGCCGGCCTTTGTACATGAAATACTCGGCTAAGCTAGCACCAGTGTAAGGTGCTAAGTATTGCAGGGTGGCGGGGTCGCTAGCGTTGGCTGCTACGACGATTGTGTAGTCCATCGCGCCGTTTTCTTGCAAGACGTTGACGATGTTAGCTACTGTAGAAGCTTTTTGACCGATCGCCACGTAAACGCAAATTACGTTTTCCGATTTTTGGTTGATGATTGTGTCGATCGCGATCGCAGTTTTGCCTGTTTGGCGATCGCCAATAATCAATTCCCGCTGTCCTCTTCCCACTGGAATCATCGCATCAATAGCGGTAATCCCTGTTTGCATCGGTTCGTAAACAGAACGGCGAGAAACGATACCAGGTGCCGGAGATTCAATCAAGCGAGTCTCAGTAGTTTTAATTTCGCCTTTGCCGTCAATGGGACGCGCCAAAGCATCAACTACCCGTCCCAACATTGCTTCACCAACGGGAACTTCAGCAATTCTGCCAGTAGCAGTAACTGCGGAACCTTCTTCAATGCCGAGGCCTTGGCCCATCAACACTGCACCCACGTTATCTTGTTCGAGGTTCAGTGCGATGCCCACGGTGCCATCGGCAAATTCTAGCAATTCGCCGGACATAGCTTTATCCAAGCCATAAATCCGCGCAATGCCGTCGCCTACTTGCAAAACAGTACCGACGTTAGAGACTTTTACATCTTGGTCGTACTGTTCAATTTGCTGGCGAATAATGCTGCTAATTTCGTCAGGTCTGATTGCTGCCATGTTAATTATTATGTGTCAGTTGTCAGTTGTCAGTTGTCAGTTGTCGGTCGATGTTTTCCGCAAGTCAAGAATTGGGATTCGATCGCCAGGATGGGGAACTAACTAATCTCAAACACAAATTAATTCCCTCTTCCCTCTTCCCTCTTCCCTCTTCCCTCTTCCTTCTTCCTTCTTTCTTCTTCCTTCAATTAAGAATTCAAGCGAAGTCCCAGACGGCGCAATTGTCCCCGCAGGCTGGCATCAATTACTTGAGAGCCTACTTTGATTACCACACCGCCGATTAAATCTGCGTCAATTTTGGTTTCAATTTCTACGCTTCGAGCGCTGACCATCGCCTGCACCTTCTCGCGAACAGTCTGCTGTTGAGCATCTGAAAGCGGGACTGCCGATGTAACTTCAGCCAATACTGTTTGGTTGAGTTCTCGGAGCTTTGCCAAGTATTGTTGACCAATTCCTTCTAAAAAAAGAATTCTTCCTTTGTCTACTAACAGCTTCAAAAAGTTGTGCATCAAGGGGTTCATTTCTTCACCCGCTATTTGCTTAATCACGGCTTTTTTAGCATCAGCTTTAATCAGCGGATTAGCTAAAAATTGACGCAAATCTTCGGAACTTTCTAGTAGGCTAAGCAAAGAACGAATGTCTTCGCCGAACTTCTCTGAGAGATTGCTGGACTGAGCCAGTGACATCAAGGCAGATGAGTAAGGCTGTAAGACTGCTGTGCTAACGATACTCACTTTTTAGCCTCCCAGTAACGCAATGCTGCGATCGATTAAGTGGTTTTGGGCGTTTTCGTCCAAGCTAGCTTTTAACTGGCTTTCCACCTTTGCCATTGCCATTGATACGACAGCAGATCTCAGTTGGGCGATCGCTCTTTCGCGCTCCGCTTCCAACTCTTGACCTGCTGTTGCTTTCATGCGTTCAACTTCCTGCGCCGCTTGAGTTAGAATTGCTTCTTTTGCCTTCTTTGCGGTTTCTTCAGCCGTGGCACGAATTCGTGCCGCTTCTGCTTGTGCTTCAGTCAATTTTTGCTGTTGCTCTGATAGAGCTGCTGCTGCATCTTTTTGGCGTTTTTCTGCTTCTCTAATCGCCTCTTCGATGCCCGATCGCCTCTCAGTTAGGATTTTACCTAAAAAGCCGCGCCCGAAATAAAACAGCACTGCAATAATAATGACCAGGTTAATCAGATTGGTTTCTAAAATATCGAAATTGAAACCGAAACCACCTTCGCCGCTAGCTTCTGTGGCTAGCAATAAAACAGTCCCCATGATACTCTTCCATAATTGCGCGTGCAGATTTGGTGAACCGACGTTAAATTTAAGATTGCATCCACAATCTCAAACTTTTCGGTCTCGCTATTTGACCAGCGACGGCCCTAATAGCTTTTCGAGAATTTGGTGGCCCAGAGCATCTACTTGTTGCTCTAGCGAGCGCATAGCTTCTTGCTTTTGCTGCTCGATTTCTTGTCCTGCTTTTTCTCGCGCCACTTGAGCTTCTTGTTGAGCCTCAGCGACTTTTGCTGACCCAATTTTTTGAGCCTCAGCTTGAGCCGCAGCAATTACTGATTGAGACTGCTTGCGAGTTTCTCCCAGTTTATGCTCATACTCCTGCGCTAGTTGCTGAGCCTTTGCCAAGCGTTCTTTGGCTGCGATTTGGGTGTTCCGAATGTAATCAGCGCGATCGTCAATTGACTTGCTGAGCGGCTTGTAAAAAATTACATTCAAGACTGCGACGAGAATTAAAAACTGCACCGCCATCAGAGGCAGCGTAGCATCTAAATCAAACAGTCCCCCTTCCTTTGCCGCTTCTTCAACTGCTAGTAATACTGTCCAGTGCATCATGATTTTTTGACGGCTTCCATCTAATTCGCTTAATCGAATTTAGACTTGAGATTTTGGATTAGAATAACCCTCCAAAACCTCAAATCTAAAATTTCAAATTATTATGCGAAGGGGTTGGCAAACAATAGCACTAGGGCTACGACCAAACCATAAATTGTCAACGCTTCCATAAACGCCAAACTCAACAGCAAGGTGCCGCGGATTTTGCCTTCTGCTTCAGGCTGACGAGCAATACCTTCTACAGCTTGACCTGCTGCATTTCCTTGACCAATACCAGGGCCGATTGCGGCTAAACCTACTGCCAAAGCGGCGGCGATTACGGAAGCGGCGGCAACTGTTGAATCCATGATGATTTTCCTTATCTAAAGTACAAAATTGAGAACAGAAAGTCTACAGAATTGTCCGATGTCACGGCAGTAATTTTGAGGAGAGAAAATTTTATTTTCCTCTTTCATCCTGTGCCATTTGTCGTTAGTTAATCGTGATGTTCTTCGCCGTGACCGCCTTCTAGAGCTTCACCAATGTAGGCTGCGGCCAAGGTAGCAAAAATCAAAGCTTGAATTGCACTCGTAAATAGTCCCAGAACCATCACTGGCAAAGGAACAAATAAAGGCACTAGCAACACTAGCACTCCGACCACCAATTCGTCAGCAAGAATGTTGCCAAACAAACGGAAACTCAGAGACAGAGGCTTAGTGAAATCTTCTATGATTTTGAACGGCAGCATGAAAGGCACCGGTTCCACATAGTGGGCAAAATACCCCAAGCCACTTTTGCTGAGACCTGCATAAAAATATGCGAGAGAAGTCAGCAGTGCAAATGCTACAGTCGTGTTGATGTCAGCGGTAGGAGCTCCCAATTCGCCTGATGGCAGCTTAATCAGCTTCCAAGGAATTAGAGCGCCAGACCAGTTTGACACAAAGATGAACAGAAATAATGTACCAATAAACGGTACCCAAGGGCGATATTCTTTTTCACCAATTTGGTTTTTAGCCAAGTCCCGAATATATTCCAGCGCATACTCCATAAAATTTTGCATTCCGCTGGGAATTCTTTGGATTTTGCTGGTTCCTAAAAGGGAAACTATGACTAAAACAGCAATTACAAACCACGAGGTTATAAAAACTTGCCCGTGAACTTTGAGACCGCCAAGTTGCCAGTACAATTGCTGGCCAACTTCCAATTTGGCGAGGGGGAAACGATTAAAGGTGTTTAGAACGTCAAGCATTGCCATTCAACGGGCTTCCCCATACAAATCGATGAGTTGAGTTGTGCTCTTCTTCCCTGATCTACCTGTAGTCTAGTGCTAATGCACTTCGGATCACGTAAACCATCAGCGCAGCTTTGTAAGTCAGAAATCCCAAAAATATCGGTAAAATCTGTAGCTGATTCCACTGTGTTCCTACTATCATCACCGCGAAAAACAGACCTAACCTGGTCTTGCTGATGCGTTGATTTTCGCTGCCGATTCGTTCAACATCTCTAGCCAACATCTTTAAGTAAACCACACCTGTGCTTGCCCCTAGCAAATAGTTGAGGGCAATGTTGAGTGAGTAAAAAATCCAAACGGAGATAAAAATAATCGCCGTAAAAGCAAGGGTATATGCCAACAACTCTTGTTGGAGGCGATAAAAATCTTGCATGGGATTGCTTGTCTCGGACGATGCTGTCGAGACTGTCTCGACAGTGCCAGCTTGAGGAATATCCTCGTTGGCTGGTGTGGGTTCGGTGGGTGTGTTTTGCGTGTTCACGAAGCTTAGAAACTAATGCAGGTAGCAGGCGAGTGCTTTGCAAACTCATGAAGAATCATACCACGCTGCGGTAACAATACTTAAAATAAAATTAATTATATTTTGGGAATTTGGTGTCGGGCGATTCGGAAATCTTCACTGGTTAAATGTCCGATCGCCCTTTCTCCACATCTCCCACCGCCCGATCGCACTTTCTCGCACATTGGTCTCAGGATATCTCACTAAGTAAACCTCACTTAGTGAGATACTCAGAGGTCGATCGGGCAAATCCATTAAGTTAAGATGAGGAGGGCGGGTTTAGCCTGCATAAACTGCCTGATGGCATAGATCTCGGCTAAACCCGCCCCTATAAGATATTATGGGTTTTTCCGCCGATCTACTTAGCTGACTCTGCGCCCTGTCCGGTCAAATAAAACCCGATCTCATTCAATCACCTTAAACTCTTGCAGCGCCGGGATGAAGTTTTTATTCTCGTGGCTCGATCGACTAAGCTTAATTAAAGCAAATCGCTCGATCGCGTCCAAAGCCTTCCATTGTGCCAAAGTAATAGTCAAATCAAACTCTTGGGCTTTGGCTGTCACAGATTCTGGTATGGTTGCAGCATCCATCCAGGGCGGATTTAGGTCGATCGCCAAATCAGTTCCAGATTTACCAGTATGTTTGATTAATACTTGGTTTAGCTGTTCTCGATATTCGATAATTTCTGCACTTGTCAAACAAGGAAGCTCTACAATTGTTTGGCGTTCTGTTTGAGTAAAATGATTCCAGTCTTGCAACTTGAGTTTAATGCCACAAGTATCTAACTTGAGGCGTACTTGCATTGGAATGCAGCGCAGCGCTTCTACAAAATCGGCTTCAAATTTAAAGAATGTCATAAATATATGGATTTGCCAATTAGATTTTTATTAACCGCAGAGGGCGCAGAGAGCACAGAGTAAGAGAAGAGAGAGAAATCGATGCTGTTTTTTTGCTTTCTATCAATAATTGCAGAAAATTGAATCAGGATTTATACTTAGGTAATATTATACAGTATTGACATGAATCCCGTAGACTACCTTCGGATTAGCTTGATAGACCGCTGCAACTTCCGCTGTCTCTACTGTATGCCAGAAGGTAGCGAGTTGGACTATGTATTGCAGCAGCAGTTGTTAACCCACTCGGAATTGCTAACTCTGCTGCGGGAAGTTTTTATACCCGTGGGATTTACCAAGTTTCGCTTGACAGGAGGGGAACCGCTGCTGCGGCCTGGGGTGGTGGAGTTGGTAAGGTCGATCGCATCTTTTCCCGAAACGCGAGATTTGTCAATGACAACCAACGGATTTTTGCTCGCGGGAATGGCGGAAAATCTCTACAATGCTGGTTTGCGCCGGATTAATATTAGTTTGGATTCCTTGGAACCGGAGACTTTTGACAAGATAATTGGTAGTCGCGGACGTTCTCGGTGGAAGCAAGTTTGGGAGGGAATTCAAGCGGCTTATGAAGCAGGATTTGACCCGCTGAAATTGAATGTGGTGGTGATTCCGGGCGTGAATGACGGCGAAATATTGCAGTTGGCAGAGTTAACAATTAATCGCAATTGGCACGTTCGTTTTATTGAGTTTATGCCGATCGGGAATGGCGACTTATTTGGCGACAAAGGTTGGGTAGCATCAGCCGAATTGCGGCAACAAATTGATCAAAAATACGGGTTAGCCGAGTCGGGAGTGCGCGGAAACGGGCCGGCGGATGTGTTTCAAATTCCGGGGGCGAAGGGTACTTTAGGATTTATTAGTCAGATGTCTGAGTGTTTTTGCGATCGGTGCAACCGGATGCGTTTGTCTGCTGACGGGTGGCTGCGGCCTTGTCTGCTGAACGAAACGGGGCAAATTGATTTGAAAACTGCTTTACGGAATGGGGTGTCTACGGTTGAATTGCGCGATCGAGTGCGGGAAATATTAGAGATTAAACCGGAGATTAATTTCAAACAGCGGGATTCGGGAACTACTCAAGGAAATTATAGTCGCACCATGTCTCAAATCGGTGGGTGAACTAAATGACCCAGAGCGCTGAAGACATAAAATACTTAAGGCAATACTTGAGTATAATTGTCACAGTATTCGATTCTCAACAAACTCGATGACCATCAAACCGATTCGGTGGGTTGGCCCTGCCCGCGAAGAAATCCAATCTCTTCCTGAAGATGCCCGAAAAGAAGCTGGTTTTTCACTTTGGACTCTCCAGCAGGGCATACAACCACTAGACTTTAAACCGATGTCAATCGTAGGCAAAGGCGTTGAAGAAATTCGTATTCGGACAGAAAATGCGTATCGGGTTTTCTATATTGCTAGATTTGAAGAAGCTATTTATGTACTCCATGCCTTCCAAAAGAAAACTCAGAAAACAGCCAATAAAAATATCGAAGTGGGGCAGAAACGCTACCAACAGTTGTTACAAAATCGCTTAAACTCAAGAGAACCAGAACAATGAGCGAAAATACTATTACCCAAGCAGCCGATAATATCTTTCTAGACCTCGGATTCTCAGCCGAAGAAGCTGATAACTTACTAATCCGATCGCAATTAATGCTTGCCCTGATCCATCAAATTAAAGAGCGCGGTTGGACGCTCGATCAAACGGCTCAACATCTCCAACAGTCCAACGATCGAATCAAAGCTCTAACTCAAGGTAAAATTGGGCAGTTTTCCGTTGACATTCTGATTGCAATGCTCAACAAAGTAGGCATGACTGTTAAAGTCGAAATTTGTCCCAAGGTAGCTTAGGCGAAAATTAGGCGATTTGGCGCATTCTACCACTAAAAATCTCCTCCCAAGACTTGTCCTGCTGTCAAATTCAACTGCGGAAATGTCGGAGAAATAAGTGCTTGTGCCCCTTGAAATACTCCAACTTCCACATACTCGCCAGATTCTAGTCGGAGTACCGTTATCATCTGTTCTTGAGGGTCAACAATCCAATATTCAGGGATGTTGCGCGCGGCATATTGCGATCGTTTGCTAATATAATCGCGATCGCGCCCAACTCTACCGGGACTAACTACCTCAACTACCAACTGAGGGGGTGGCATATCAAGGGTGACGGTTAGCCTAGATGCTGTCAGCAAGATGTGTTCGGGCCGCAAAACCACCAAATCGGGGTAACGGTTAGCTGCGTCGCCCTCGCGCAGGATCGGCACCTGGATTTCGCACATATGTGTTCTGATCAGCATGAGTGGGACGAACCCGCTACTAGCCAGGGTGAATAGTAGATAGTTAGCGATGAAATTGTTGGGGCCCGATTCTGGCGGCAATGTTATTAACTCTCCGTTAATTAGTTCGTAGCGGTTGTCGGTGTCATCCTCATAGGTGAGGTATTCTTCAAAGGTAAGTTTTTGTTTGTGGGCTTGTATCATCTTTTACCTTCCAGGATTGCTATTGTTATTAAAATACTTACACATCCGAGGGAAGTGGCTGCCGCAGTGATTTTCATTGAATTAACAAGCTGGTTAGCACTGTCCGATCGACACGGGGCGATCGTCTCGACATCTCCGACACTTGGCACGGCTGCCACGGCTCCAAAATTGCACCATATAGCGCGGTGTGGGTGAGTTTGAGGTAGATTGAATGGTGAGGACTGCCACGGCTGACACAATTGCACCTAACCACGGTTGGAGCGGTGGGAGTGTTGCGGGTCTAGTGCGCTCGCTCGGAGCGATCGGACTGTTGCCAGTGTGGGAGCCGTGGCGCTCTAGCTTTTTTGCGTCACAGGTGCGAGTTACAACAGTAAGTTTTTTTAAACTAAAATCGACAGAAAACCCGCTACGGTTAGGGTGTAGAGGGTTTAAGAGGATTAAAGGGTTTACGTCAAGATATAGAATTACAATATGTTTTAAGTGCTGTCTCTATTTACTTTTCACAATTTGTTTACATTCTATGATGTTAAATTCTCTTTTAATTCTTCCAGAAAACAACTTAATATCATTTCCCGAAAATAACTTAACATCAACTGTTCTCAAAAATGGTAATTTTTTAAGAAATAAAATTAATGTTTTAAGCGATAACAAAATCACTGAAGAAGCTATTCAATTAAACCTTTTTGACTTTGATATTCAGCAAAAAAGTTTAATTGATAATAAGTTGTATTATACCCAAACAGAAAATTTTATTAATTTGTTAATAGATGTGGAGGCTATATATTTTGATCGTACAACAAATAGTTTCCAATTTCAGCCATTTATAGAATGTCGCAACACTACCCAAAAATCAGTGATGATAAGCCTACTTTTGGGATACACAATAGAAGGAATGGTTGTAAGAGAATGTAATAGTGATGTAAGAAAAAATGCTAAGTGGGCTAATATCGCACGGTTTTTTAGAGAAGACAAAAATACTTGTATTAGCTTATTAAAACAAATTTTTTACCATCCTTTTTTGGAAACCCCAAATAATTATCATGCGATAGGAACAGGTTTAGCAACAACAAAAAACACACCATGTTTTACAGGATGGTACTCTCGGCAGAGTGATAGAGATATATGCTGGATTGATAGCGCGACAAAAGTAAAAGAATTAGGTGTTCTTAACAATATAACTACTGGAAAACTAAAAAATGCTGGAATTCAACTGAAGGTAAGCACGAATAACAATGGTAGCTATGTCACTCAATATTTTAAAAATCAGTCCGTTCACCGTCTTTACCCTGTTGTTTATTTTGACTTAGGCGATGATTTTTATAAAGTTAAAAAGAATTTACTTAACCTCTCGGCATCTGATGTAAAAACAAATTCTTTATTCAGTGATAATGTCGAATTTTCGGAAAAGTTTTCAAGGTCTGATATTGTTGATATGATGTTGTATCGAGGTCGAGATGTAGATAAGTCTCTACACGACGAACTTTTGTATTATAAATATATTTTTTCTAAGTTAGCATTTGGTAAAATTAAATTAATGGATTTGATAAATAATGACAAAGTAATTTATGGCTTGACTATCGATTATGCAGTAAAAAATGTTGTTTGTAATAGTCCCCTAATCACCATTCCTTATATCTCATGAACTATGTAACTGCAAAGGTTGCAGAGTTTAGGCGGGGAAATGTGAGTTTTCCCGCCTAGCTTGTTTTTATAGGTGTTTGAGGCTGTAAATCAGGTTATACTCTTATCCTGATTTAACTGGTTCCCAGGCCTGAGCCTGGGAACCGAGATCCAGAGGCTATGCCTCGCTAACGGATAAAAATAAAAACAGGAGGCAGAGCCTCATGGAATGTGTTCGGACTGTCGCACTGGTACGGCTGGCATGATTGGCAAGTTTGGCGATCGTTTCGCTGGCACGGTCGGAACGGTGGGAGTGTTGGTAAGGTTGGAGCGGTTGCGGGTCTAGCTTTTTTACGTTAAACCTTCAGGTGTATAGGGTTTTTTGGTCAGGTGAGGTATATCGTTCTTATGTTTAAAAATCTTTTGATTGGTCTAATCTCTACTGCCGGAGTTTTCTTTCCTTCTTTTTCTGGTGCGAGCGTCGCTACTCCGTTGCTCCAAGTTCAAAATCCCAACACATATCCAGAGGCTGACAAAAATGGAGACTACCGCATTGTCAACGGAAATAGTGGAGTCATGCCTTGGGTGTGGGAAGCGGTAGATCCAGAAGGTTTGAATGTTCGTTGTCAAGATAGGACTGGTCAAAGTAACCGATTGGATCAGCTTGATTTGCCCGTTGATAGAGTTATGCCACCTGGAGAAAGATTTGATACTGTTGGAATTTCTCTTGACCGACGGGGAAAACCTTGGCTATGGGTTGGTACTTCATTCAGTCGATTTCGCTGCTGGGTTAGAGCTAATACAAATTACGTCCGACCGATTCAAAGAATTAATCGCAACCTATAGCTTTTTTTGTTGGTCTTATTAACTGGTTCCCAGGCTAAGGCCTGGGAACCGAGATCCAGAGACTCTGCCTCGCTAGCGGATAAAAACAAAAACAGGAGGCCGATCCTCATGGAATGTGTTCCCAAGCTCTAGCCTGGGAACGAGCAAACACCTACGCTTTGCGCTTCCGACGGCGAATCAGCACACTCATCACTTGCTTCGGATTAGCTGCACGCTGTACGGGACTCCAATCGCCAACTTCGGCAAATCCCAGCCGGTACAAGGTGAGTATGGTTTCCCTGACACCCTTGGGCGAACCTGTCACCGTTACACACACCACATCCTGTTCGGATTCTGCTGCTGAGTCGTCATTTGGTCGTGCAAATTGGTTGTCGTCAGGCAAGAATTCCTGTGACATAATATGTTCTCCTGGTTTTGGGTTTTCTAGAAAAACCCAAAAACCCAGCCGCCCCGCATTTCAACGCATAGCAGGGCGGCTACAGAGAATGTTAAGATACTCCGTTAGCCTCCAGACTGCTTGTATCAGTTTGGCGGTTAGCTGTCCATTGCTGTTACCAGCAGCTTTGGGCAGTGCAACTAGATTTTTGGGCGACGCGGGCTACTTCCTCTACAAGCAAAGCAACCTCTAATTTCAAAGCGTATCCACATTTGGGGGCCTCTGTCAATCCCTTTGGGATTTGGATTGGAGGATTTATGCCACGGATTCAATCAGGTAATTCCACACCTGGCGGCAGCGGTGGTAGCAACAACTCTAACTGGCTTAGCAAACCTGGCAACACTGTGACAATGATATTCCAGAGAGTGTCTGGCTCCACGCGATCGTACCGATGAGCAATGATATTCCGCAAATTAATAATATTGCGCCAATCAATATCATCATTAGCTTGACGGAATTCCTCCGAAATTCTCCTAGCAGCCTCGCCGAGAATTTCAAACTCTCTTTCAACAGCCCGCTGCACCATCCTATTTACTCGGTATTCTGCACAGGACAAGCTAGTGGTAAACTCCATTATTTGCTTAATTGCCTCTATCATATCCCAGAGGGCAGCCTGATTTCTATTGTCTGCTTGCATAGTTAGATTTGCTGGTTTAATTGAAAAGTACAAACTGGAAATACTGCGATTTTTAGAGTAGATGATGTGACAAGTACGCAGGATTTCTGTTCGACTAAAAGGGTTATTTATCTGTTGTTTCTGAGTTAAATCTACGTCGCGCCCCAACATCGTTTCTAATTGTTCTTGCATTTGAAAAAAGTCGAAAAGATTCCAGCAAATGTTGGGGGCAAAGCTTGCTAAAATGTCTATATCGCTATCGGGACGGAAGTCATCTCGCAGGATTGAACCGAATAATGCTAATTCAATAATATTCCAGCGATGGCAAAATTCGGCTATCTGTGAGGGCGATGCCTGAAGACGTTCTTTGACTACGGTTGGAAATTGAAAAGTCATGGGATTTTGGATTTTACTCACATTTTTCACCATTTTCAAGAACAGGCAAGATGCCTGTTCCACAAAAATCTAATTTGATTGTGGGGTGGGCATCTTGCCCGCCCTTAGATTTTACCGGGTGTTAGCAAAATGAGCTGTTTGGATAAGATCGATCGCACTTCATCCAGTCCAATCTCGACATCCGCCAAAATCTCCCCTACAGTTCCGGTATTGCAACCTTGCAAAAACTTAAATTCAGCACTTGACAAATTGATTAATTGGTAGTTGCAATCAAACACTTGATCGCTCGGCCAACCGTGCATACAACCACTCAACTCTGGAATTGCCGCCAACAGTGCCTTGTCGTCCGACCAATCAATCTTATTAACAGGCTTTTTGCCCAAGAAAAACTCGTAATGAGTGATTTCTGTATCCAACAATTCAATTAATCGATAAAGCTCCCGTTCCGTCAAGCCTTTCGCTCTTTCTATCAATTCCGGCGCTTTGCCCAAAAGTCGCTCTAACTGCCAATATCCCGGATTAGAAAAACCGAGAAATTCCAATCCCGAAGCGTCAATTAACTCGAACAAAGTCTCGATATTGTAGTCAATTTCCTGCGGGTGAACGTACATATCCGCAAAACATTCGTCCCGCTGATTTTCTCCCGCCCAACGCTGTTTTTCGTACTTGACAAGACGGTTGTTTTCTGGTAAAGAAGCAAAGATTTGACGGCCGACTTTGACTCCATCGGGATAGTCGCCTTTGTGGTTTCCTTGCAGAAGTGCGATCGCCCTTTGCATCAATTGAATCTCCCAGCGTCCGAGCTCAGCATACACAAAAATGTGCATCAAACCGCCGCTTGCCAACTTCGTCGCCAGCGCTTGAATGCCCCGAATCGGATCGGGCAAATGGTGCAGCACGCCCACACAGTTGATCAAATCAAACTCCCCTTCGAGTCGATCGGCATCGTAGATGCTGAGATGGCGAAAATCGGCTTCGCGCGCGCCGGATCGCCGACAGCGTTCTTGTGCTACATTCAAAGCACCCGAACTAAGGTCGATCGCCGTTACCGACGCTTCAGGATTGAGGTGAATCAGATAATCCGTGCTCGAACCAGTACCACAGCCAGCATCTAAAATCCGAATATCGAGTTTTGGCGGCTTTTGGCCGGTGCAAAAATTGTAAGCATCAGGCCAACTCCAGCGCCAGTTATAACCTGGTGGTGGTTCATCCGACAAGGGATCGGGTGGGAAAGGGAAAGTATCGTAGAGTCGCCGCACGGCAGCACTGATATCAGGCGTAGTATCCATAGTTGAGGCAATCTTTGCGTGAGTGTTGAGATTAGTTATCAGTAGCTTCGGGAGCATCCCGATGAGTGTAAAAAGCGTTTTTTCGGACTGCGAGCGGGACGCTCGCTTACCTGAAGAACCTCGCTCCGAGCGCTGCTACGCGGTACACTCCTCTTGCTTCGTTACTTGCAATGGGAGTGTCGGGAACGAGTTGGGCCAGCCTCAAACAGAGGGAGCAGGCGATCGACTAACCCCTGAGAGCCAAGCACTGACAGCTTTCGCGTAATAAAACTTATCATTTTTTCTCATATACGCTCTCTTAAATCTATACAATAAGTCTCGGCAGGCTTTTTAACAAACAAGGACTGTCAATCACCCACCGCTGAGCTTTCGGGTAAAGCGGAAGCATCTTTCGGCAGAAAGTAAAAGACCCAGAAAAAGGCAGAAGAAAATTTTGGATTTTCTTTTTCCTTAATTGACGGCACTGGCTGCGATCGCCCACTCGTCAACTCTCCTGCCGAGTTTTTTGTTTTACGGGTGTACGGGCGAGGCAAGCGCAGAGGGATTTCCCCGCGCCTGTCTTCGGGTCGGACATTTCCCGGCAGGAAGAAAGATGAAACCAAAACATTTTAATCTAAGAAAGTAAGCGCCCGAACCTCGTGACAGGTCAAGGCAAAAAGTAAACAAAGCAAAATACCTAGTTGTACCTGCATCAGAAGGCAAGGTTAGTCTGGGTAAATGCTGCAACGATAATTTAGATAGGGAGCGAAAGAGTCTAATGACTGTAAAAGCAAGTGGTGGAAGCTCAGTTGCACGTCCGCAACTATATCAAACTGTACCAGTCGCAACGATTTCGCAAGCTGAACAGCAAGACCGCTTCCTACAGCGGGGCGAACTCAGCGAACTAGCAACTTATTTCAGTTCCGGTGCTCTTCGGATCGCAATCTCTGAAACACTGACTAGGAATTCGGAACTGATCGTATCCCGCGCGGCTAACCGGATTTTTACCGGCGGTTCTCCGCTGGCATTTTTGGAAAGACCAGCAGAACCAGTGATGGCTATGGCTGGCGCGACTCGCGGCGGTTCGGAGAATGTCTCTGAAGGCATGAAACTGGGAACTGTTACTTACGTTGAAGGTCGCGCAGGTGGCGGCGGCGGCAAAGGCTCAGGTGGCGGCGGATTATTGGGCTTGGGAAATCTGTTTTCTACTAACGGTGGCAATAACGGCCCCATCCCAGCAGGTTTTCAGCCGATTAATGTCTCGCGCTATGGGCCGAGCAACATGACTAAATCCCTGCGGGATTTAAGCTGGTTTTTGCGCTACATTACCTACGCAATTGTCGCTGGCGACCCGAACATTATTTCGGTGAACGTGCGCGGATTGCGGGAAATTATCGAAAATGCTTGCTCTTCGGCGGCTACAATTGTGGCAATGCAGGAAATGAAGGCTGCATCCTTGGGTTATTTCAAGAATGATGAGGCCGGACGCGCGATCGTCGCACAGTATTTCGACGTAGCCATTACCGAATTCAAAGCTCCCACACCTTCAGACAAGGTGCGCCAGCGCGAAACCAAGGATCAACAAGGGCTACAACTGCCTCAAATCTATTTCAACGCTGCTGAGAGACGATCGAAATTCGCGATGAAAACCGGTCTGTCGTCAGGCGAAAAGCAAGAAATAGTCAAAGCAGCTTACCGCCAAGTATTCGAGCGCGACATTACCCGCGCTTACAGCCAAAGCATTTCTGACCTGGAATCCAAGGTCAAAAACGGCGAAATCTCGATGAAAGAGTTTATCCGCCGATTGGGTAAATCTCCTCTGTACCGCAAGCAATTCTATGAACCGTTTGTCAACAGCCGCGCTGTAGAACTTGCCGCTCGCCACTTCCTCGGCCGCGGTTTGAGCTCGCGTGAGGAATTTAGTAAGTATTTTGCGATCGTCACTAAAGGCGGCCTGGCAGCCCTCGTAGACGCAATGGTTTATTCCCAGGAATATTCCGACTACTTCGGCGAAGAAACAGTGCCTTACCTGCGCGGTTTGGGCCAAGAAGCTCAGGAATGCCGCAACTGGGGCCCGCAAATTGATTTGTTCAATTTCAGCGCTCCGTTCCGCAAGGTTCCTCAGTTCATCACCTTGTTTGCCGGCTACAACCAGCCGCTACCAGACCAGCACGTTTACGGCGTTGGTAACGACCCCTTAGAAATTCAGTTCGGCGCGATTTTCCCGAAAGAAACTCGCAACCCCAAGAGCCGTCCCGCTCCCTTCGGCAAGGACACCCGCCGCATCCTGATCCGTCAAGGTGCAGGTATTGAAAACCAACTCAGCAACCCGGATGCCCGTGGCAAGGCTCCCGGCTCTCTCGGCCCCAAGGTCTTTAAATTAGACCAGCTCCCCGGTGGTTACACATCTAATAAAAAATCAATTCGCGGTGTGTCAGCAAGCAGCTACAGCAGTGCTTCCAGTGTCAAATTTACCGAAAGCTCCACCCAAGCGGTGATTCGGGCTGCTTACCTGCAAGTGTTTGGTCGCGATGTTTTCGATGGCCAGCGCCAAAAGGTGGCGGAAATTAAGCTGGAAAACGGCGATATTCCGATGCGCGAGTTTATTCGGATGTTGGCGAAGTCTGATGTGTTCCGCAATATGTACTGGAGCAAGCTCTACGTTTGTAAGGCGATCGAGTACATCCACCGCCGACTCCTGGGACGCCCTACCTACGGCCGCCAGGAAATGAACGCTTACTTTGACATTTGCGCCAAGAAGGGTTTCTACGCGCTGGTCGATGGCATCATGGATTCTCTGGAGTACAACGAAGCTTTCGGGGAAGATACTGTCCCCTACGAGCGCTACGTGACTCCGGCTGGTTTGTCGATGCGGACGATGCGATCGAGTTCCTTTGGTGAGAAAAAGGTCAACGTTGAGCTGGCGACAGAAACACCTCGGTTTATCGAACTTGGTGTTGCGAGCAATCTCGGCGATATCGAGTTGGAAAATCGCCTCGTTCAAGGTGTCAGCAAGCGGCGCGAACAAACTAAGGTGTTCAAGCTGACTGGAACTCAAGACAAAGTAGCTTTGAAAACTTTAATTCAAGCTGCTTACCGTCAAGTTTTTGAGCGCGACATGAATGCGTATGTGAAGAATGAATTCACGGCGCTGGAAAGCAAACTGGGTAACAATGAAATCAATCTCAAGGAGTTCATTGAGTCTTTGGGTTGCTCGCCACTGTACGTGAAACAGTTCTACGCACCTTATCCCAATACTAAGGTGATTGAGTTGGGAACCAAGCACTTCTTGGGCCGCGCTCCTCTTAATCAAGCGGAGATTCGGACGTACAACCAAATCTTGGCAAGTAAAGGGATTAAGGGCTTTATCAACGCGATGTTGAGCACTGTTGAATATGCGGAGGCGTTTGGCGAGGATACTGTTCCTTACCGCCGCTTCCCGACTCTGCCTGCTGCCAATTTCCCGAATACTGAACGGCTGTACAATCAGTTGACTAAGCAGAATGCTGATGTTGTGGTTCCGAGCTTTGAGCCTGCGGCTGTTACTGACAGAAGCTAGATTGTTTTGAGGTTTGAGATGTGAGATTGTTGTGAATCTAACATCTCAAATTAGTTGAAGGGCTGGTGTAATTGCTAGCCCTTTTTTTATAAGATATTCACTTTGGGCGATAGAGGTCGCGGAGGATTGTGATTTGGTAGTAAGAGACTGGATATCGTCTCTTACTACCAAAATTTTTGAGTATTTCCTCTAATACTTTGTGGTTAATAAAACTGACTGGTAAGGTTAGGAAAATGATTGGTACAACACTGCAAGATCGCTATCTCATTAAAGAAAAATTAGGTTCGGGTGGTTTTGGCGAAACTTATCTAGCCGAATCCCCACAAAAACTCTCGGTTCCTCACCATAAATGCGTTGTTAAACTGCTAAAATCTAACAGAAAAGACGATTCAGATATGGTTGGCCGTTTTAAGCATGAAGCTGAAATTTTAATAACGCTTGGTAAGGAGCATGACCAAATTCCCAAGTATATCGATTATTTTGAAGAAAATCAAGACTTTTATATTGTTCAGGAGTATATTGAAGGACACGACCTGAGCAACGAAATCACTGTCGGTAAACCCTGGAGTGAGGATGAGGTGATCGAACTGTTGCAAGGGGTGCTGAAAGTGCTGGCTTATGTACATGAGCAGGGTGTAATTCATAGAGATATCAAGCCCAGCAACATTATGCGACGATATTCAGATCATAAGCTAATCCTAATTGACTTTGGTGCTGCTAAAGAAGTGATTCCTGGGATAGAGAATATCTCCAGCACAATTGAGATTGGTACTCTCTCTTATATGCCGATTGAACAAATTGATGGCAACCCACAGTTGGCAAGTGATATCTATAGTTTAGGACGAATGGCAATCCAAGCTCTAACAGGGTTAGCAGTTGATCGAATTCCCAAACATAGTTGGTGCGAGCAGGTCAATGTCAGCAAATGGTTAGCGGATATTTTGGCCAAAATGGTACGGTATGATTTCCGCCACCGCTACAGAGATGCAACTGAAGCATTAAACGCCTTAAAACAGACTACAGCAGAATTAGAACCCCTGGATAATTTACCAGTACCATTTCAGGAATCTGGTAAGTGGGGCTATGAAACTCGGACAGGTGAGGTAGTAATTCAGGCTCAATTTAATTCAGCGCAAAAATTTTCCGAAGGGCTGGCAAGAGTTGGGCTAGGTTATAATGTTGGCTATATCGATCAAACAGGCAAAATAGTTATCGACCCTAAATATTTATGGGGTGGCAAATTTTGTGAAGGGCTAGCAAGGGTAAGAAATGTTAATAAAACTTTTGGTTACATCAATAAACAAGGTAATCCAATCAATAAACAGCAATTAGACGGGGGTTTAGACTTCGGTGAAGGATTCGCCCCTGTCATGATAAATAATAAGTGGGGCTACATGGCTCAGAATGGTGAGATAGTTATCAAACCACAGTTTGATGAGGCTGAAAAATTTTATAACGGGTTAGCAAGGGTGAGAAATGGTTGGCACTCGCACACTATTGACAAAGCGGGTAATTTGATTGATTAGTCTGTAAAAATTAAGAAGTTTTCACATTTTCAAGAGTTCCTCAATCATCATAAAATTCCAAGGGGAATGAACAACTATGGCTGGACTGATGAGAAAGTATAAACGAACTCATATTAATCAAGTTTTAGACATATTCAAAACAGTAGTAATTGGATTGGCCTATACTTGTGTCCATAATTAGGATGCCGATGCAGTGATAGCGATCACAGATGAGAATGATTGCGATTTTGTTGCTATAGCGTCGGCTGTGGTATAATGGAGTTTGTCTCGCACGTTGACTCAAAATATTATGTACACAAAGTTTTTATTAATGCTTGGATCTAGCTTGTTAGTTTGTGCTTTAAGTGCATATGGAAATTATAATAAAACACAAAATACTGCCGAACATTCTAATATATCAAACTCAACAAATATTCCCAGTTTTGTAAATACTTCTAATTCAACTTTAACATTCTCTTCCAATTCTACAATTGTTGCATCAAATAATGTAAAATTAACGGGTAAGGGTAGTGATAAATATGTAGTGATTAGATATTCATTGGCTCAAAACATAGTTGTAATGATGGATAAAATACCAAAT